>JAGRLM010000300.1 GCA_020441795.1 Nitratireductor sp. | reverse complement strand
GCGATCTTGAACTTGCGCGGCAGAAAGCTGAATTCCGGGTGCAGGCTCGACCACTGACGCAGGATTTCGGCATAGACGCGCGGATCGGCAATCTCGTCGGCTGCTACACCGGCAAAATGGTCGGTGGTTACATTGCGCACACAATTGCCCGAAGTCTGGATCGCGTGCATTTCCACGGATGCCAATGCATCGAGAATGTCGGGAATATCGGTCAATGCAGGCCAGTTGAACTGGATGTTCTGGCGGGTGGTAAAATGGCCATAGCCCCTGTCCCATTTGCGGGCGACATGGGCAAGCATCCGCATCTGCCTTGCGTTAAGCGTGCCATAGGGAATGGCAACCCGCAGCATATAGGCATGCAGTTGCAGATAGACGCCGTTCATCAGTCGCAATGGCTTGAACTCGTCCTCGCTCAATTCACCGGAAAGCCGCCTGGCAACCTGGTCGCGGAATTGCGCGGTGCGGCTGGCGACGAAGGCGTGGTCAAATGCGTCGTATTGATACATGGATAGGCTCCGTTCGGCTCAAATCTTGCAAGGCACGCCGAGTGATTCAGCTTCAGGCGACGAGACTTTGGGCGATTTGCGGGTCAGCGGTTATCGTTGGCCCAAAGGCTCGAATGCGTTCACGCAAGCGAACCGGAACCGGTTGGCGGTTCTCGTCGAGGGTCACGTCAATCGCCGCAACTTCGACGACTTCGCGATTGGCGAGCGCACGCGCTGCCGTTTCAAGCCCGGCGTCAACCGCATCGGATGCGCTCAGGACGGCAGCGCGGGAAATTGATGTTTCCCAGCCCGAAGTGGTCAGCCAGACTACGGCACCATCCTTGAGGCGGTTTGCAGTTATGGTCTTCATGAAACTCTCCTATGCAGCGTGAATTGAAAGGGAAGGGCGATCCGCAGCGGCTCGATGAATTGACCCCAGGGCCGGCGCATCACTGATGGTGCCATGACGGACGCTCTCGCCAATAATGATGAGAGCGGGAAGGTCGTCAGGGCGTCCCGGCGAAAGTAGCGCCAGGGTTTGCAATGTCCCGGTTTCGAAATGCTCCTGCGGTGTGGTGACGGCCTGTGCAATGGCCACCGGAACTTTCGGTGACATACCGGCTTCGATCAATTTACGGGCAACATCGCCTGCGACGGTTCTGCCCATATAGACCGCGACGGTCGCGCCCTTTAGGGCAAGGCCTGCCCAGTCTGGAAGCGTGTTCTGTTCGCGGTCATGGCCTGTCGCGAAAACAAGGCTCGAGGATATTCCCCGCAAGGTAAAAGGGATCTGGGCAGATGCTGCCGCGGCAAGCGCCGAGGTGACACCGGGAACAATCTCGACAGGGATGCCTGCCTGGCGCAGTGCGGCGATTTCCTCGCCGGCCCGGCCGAAGACCATCGGGTCGCCTCCCTTCAATCGAACGACATTGTGTCCCTGTGAAGCTTCCCGCACCAGTATCCGGTTGATTTCCTCCTGAGAGGCAGAATGATGCCCCTTGGATTTGCCGACATTGATACGCCTGGCATCGCGACGGCCCATTGCAATCACTTCCGGCGAAACAAGGCCATCATGGATAATGACATCGGCCTGCTGGAGCGCGTTGACTGCACGCATGGTCAGCAGGTCCGTAGCGCCCGGCCCTGCGCCGACCAGCGTTACCGCGCCGCGCACCGTATCAAGACCCTTGAGCATTCGCGTTGCCAGCCGTCT
>JAGRLM010000299.1:3006-3751 GCA_020441795.1 Nitratireductor sp. | reverse complement strand
CGACCGACCATCCCGAATTCCAGTTTCTGCCGCGCAAGTTCAAGATCGCCATTACCGGCGCAATGCATGACCGCGCGGCAATCCAGGTCCACGATATCGGCCTGCAATTGCAGCGCAATGCGAACGGCGAGACCGGCTTTGCCGTTTATGTTGGTGGCGGTCAGGGCCGCACGCCAATGGTTGCCCGGTTGCTGCGGGACTTCCTTCCGGAAAAGGACTTGCTCGCTTATGTCGAAGCCATCCTGCGCGTCTATAATTTTCACGGCCGACGCGACAACAAATACAAGGCACGCATCAAGATACTCGTCCACGAAACGGGGATCGATGAACTGCGCCGGGATGTCGAGCGGGAATTCGAGCAATTGCGTTACGGCCCGCTCGCCCTGCCGCAACACGATATTGATGCCATCGGCGCCCATTTCGCGCCTCCATCATGGGAAAACCTGCCCGATGTCGACCATTCCGATACAAGGCCTGGTTTTCGCAACTGGCTGAAACGCAACACCCACCAGCACAAGGCGCGCGGCCATGCCATCGTCACCGTCTCGCTGAAACCGGTCGGCGGCATCCCCGGAGACGCGACAGCCGACCAGATGGAATTGCTGGCCGAGCTGGCCGAGACCTATTCGCGCGACGAATTGCGTATCAGCCATGAGCAGAATGTCATTCTGCCGCATGTCGAACAACGCCACCTCGAAGCTCTGCATGAAAGATTGACCGCGGCAGGCCTTGCAACGGCCAATGC
>JAGRLM010000299.1:0-2946 GCA_020441795.1 Nitratireductor sp. | reverse complement strand
TCCATTCCGGTCGCACAAAAACTCTCACAAAGCCTGGTCGCATCTGGGCGGGAAGAAAGGGCGGGCGACCTCAAGATCAAGATATCGGGCTGCATCAATGCCTGCGGCCATCACCATGTAGGCCATATCGGAATATTGGGCGTGGATCGAAAGGGCGAGGAATATTACCAGATTACGCTGGGCGGCTCAGCCGACAACACCACCGCCATTGGTGAGATCGTCGGGCCAGGTTTCGCAGAGGGTGAGATTACCGCGGCGGTCGAAACCGTCATCGATACCTATCTCGGCCTTCGCCAGTCGGAGGGTGAGACTTTCATCGAAACCTGGCGGCGCGTCGGTCAGCAACCGTTCAAGGAGGCGCTTTATGGAAGTCCTGCTTGATAATCGCGTTGCCGAGAACCGGCTGGACACTGATGCACTCAACCGGCGTTTTGAAAACTCCGGAACCCGCAAGCTGATTGCAGCAATCCTTGCTGAGAATCCGGGAAAACGCATCGCGACCGTCTCGAGCTTCGGATCGAATTCGGTGGTGCTGCTGCACCTCATAACATCCATCGATCCGGGCCTGCCGATCATCTTTGTCGATACCGGCAAGCTGTTTCCGGCAACCCTGCGCTATCGCGACGAACTGGCAAGCCGTCTGGGTCTCACCAACATCGTGGTCGCACGGCCAAATGAAATGGAACTTACCTCTGCTGATCCTGCCGGCTCGCTGTGGATGCGTGACCGGGAGGCCTGCTGCAACACCCGCAAGGTCGCTCCGTTCCAGGACGCACTGGACGGCGTCGATATCTGGTTTTCGGGCCGCAAGCGCTATCAGGGTGGCCTGCGCCAGAACCTGCCGCTCTTCGAGGCCGACGGCAAGCGCCTGAAGATCAATCCGCTGGCAAACTGGACGAGTGCCGATATCGAAATCTATCGCAACGCCTTTGGCCTGCCGCAACATCCGCTGGTTGCCAGCGGTTATCGCTCCATCGGTTGCGAACCCTGCACCACGCCTGTTGGCGAGGGCGAGGACGAACGCGCCGGAAGATGGCGCGGCCTCGAAAAGACCGAATGCGGCATTCACGGCATATTTGAAAATGGTGGCGGGATCTGACCATGAACAGCATTACTGATTCACACAGGATTTGGACGCGCTCCGGCTTTGTTGACGATCGCCATTCCCCTTCGAGCGGAACGGTCTTCGTTTCGCCCGAGGAAGCCACCGGCAGGCTGGGCAGCGGGGCACCCATCGTGCTTGTCTTGGCAGCAGGCGATGATCCCTCGGCCTGCGCAGGCCGGATCAATGAATTTGCAGCCATCCATATCCGGTTTCCTGTCTTTTCCGATGGGCGGGGCTTTACCGCAGCGCGCATCCTGCGGGACAGGCTGGGCTACAAGGGTCCGATCCGCGCGACCGGCAAATTCATCCTTGACCAGATAGCCCTGATGCTGCGCACCGGATTTGATGAGTTCGAGGTCACCCATCCAGCGACCATCGCGCGACTGGAGGCAGGTGACCTTGCCGAAGTGCCACAATATCTCCAACCAGCAATCGGTGAGGAACAGGCCGGTGGGGGCCGGGCATGGTCCAGGCTCAGGGTGTAACACCCCCGGAAATTTCAGGCCGCGTCGCTGTCAACACGCAGCTATTCGCGGTTTGCCGTCGCGGCTTGATATTGAACTGCTCGCGCAATGCCCCGGCTTATCCCAATCGATTGCGCATTCCCTCGACGATGGCGTCGGATATGATCCTGATCCGCTCCAGCCGCGCATAATCCTCATGCACGATGAACCAGAACGAGCGGGTGAAGGAAATCCGCTCCGGCAGGACCTTTTGCAGTTGCGGATATTGCGCCGCCATGAAGTCATGCAGTATGCATAGCCCGCCATCGGCAAGCGTCGCTTCCAACTGCACATGAACACTGGTTGAGGTCAGATGCGGCTTGATATCGGGTGAAACCAGCGGAATATAGTCGAGCTCCTTGTCATAAATGAATTCGGGAACATAGCCGATACCGCGCACCTTCTTGAGATCCTCGACACTCTCGATACCTGGATGGCGGGCGAGATAATCGCGCGTCCCGTAAAGATGCAGCGTGTAGTCGGCGATCTTGCGAAACTTCAACCGACCGGAGGTGGGAGCCGAAACTGCAATGGCAATATCGGCCTCGCGCTTCGACAGCGAAAAGGCACGCGGCAGCGTGACCAACTGGATTTCGAGTTGCGGATGGGCACGGCACAATTCCGTGACAATGCCCGCAAGGACGGTTGCGGCGACCCCTTCGGGAGCCCCGATTCGCACCGTTCCCGATATCACCGCATCCTTGCCGCCAATATCGGCTGCTGCCCCAATGGCGGCCGTCTCCATGCTTTCGGCCACATCCACCAGCCTTTGCCCTGTATCGGTGAGCGCATAACCCTGTGGTGACTTGTCAAACAGGTTCGCGCCAAGGGCTGTTTCCAGTGCCTTGATCCGTCGTCCTACGGTCGCATGATCAACACCAAGCTGCTTGGCAGCGAGGGACAGTCTGCCGGTTCTCGCTACAGCCAGAAAATGACGATAGTCATCCCAGTTCATTTGCGCTCTAATCCCCCGGGAAGAATTTCCGGTCATTGTGCATTCCTGCACAATGAAGTTGGATTTTCGGTTGTTGTCCATTGAAAAATGACAGGTTATAGCACCAACAACATGGTTCGGAGCCCCAGCAAGCCAAGCGCTGGTGCCCAATGGGAGAGAGAAGATGAAAGCTTACGGACATTTCATCGGCGGCAAGCATGTCGCTGGCACCAGCGGTCGCACTGCCGATGTGTTTCAGCCAATGGACGGCACCGTCCAAGCCAAGGTCGCCCTGGCAAACAATGCGGAAATGCGGGCTGCAGTTGAAAACGCCAAGGCCGCACAGATCGGCTGGGCAGCGACCAATCCGCAGAAGCGGGTGCGCGTGCTGATGAAATTCCTCG
>JAGRLM010000298.1:1439-2568 GCA_020441795.1 Nitratireductor sp. | reverse complement strand
CCGAAGCCGGTTCGTGTATCTGCACCTGCCACCCAACCCGAAAAGAAGGTCCGGCGCGAGCCGGAATTCGATCCGGCATTCGAGCCCCAGATCGTTTCCTATGACGCCGGTCAGTCTCCAGGCACCATCATCATTGATACCGATGCGCGCTTTCTGTACCTGGTGCAGGATGGTGGCAAGGCACGGCGCTATGGCATCGGCGTTGGACGACCCGGCTTCGAATGGGCGGGTGAACACAAGGTGACCCGCAAGGCAGAGTGGCCAAGCTGGACGCCACCCGAAGAGATGCGTGACCGTGAGGCTGCCCGTGGCAAGATCCTTCCGGTGACCATGGAAGGCGGTCCGAACAACCCGCTCGGCGCGCGCGCGATGTATCTGGGTGACACGCTATATCGCATTCACGGCACCAATCAGCCCTGGTCCATCGGCAAGGCAGTATCGTCCGGCTGTATCCGGATGCGCAACGAGGATGTCATCGACCTCTATGAACGGGTGCGCGTCGGCACGAAAGTGATCGTCAGCTAGGGCACGAATCAATATTTCGTCGGCGAAATTGACGAAGCGTAAGACTGAAACATTCGACAACAGGCAAAAGCCGCAGAAAAACGGCTTTGCCTGTTGTTGATTTTCAACATGTGGCAATAAAAAGGCCGATGGAGTTTTTGTGATCACCGGACGCCTTGCGGATCGGCAACAGTAAAAATAGTCTGTCGTCATTGATGCCATGGGTACAGCCTGCCCGTGGCGAAACCAATTTCGAGGACAAGTTGATGATCACAAGACGATCTTTCCTAACCTCCCTGGCAGCAGCAAGTGCAGTAGGCACTGGCGTTGTTTCCGTTCCCGGACTTGCGAAAGCCGAAATGGTGTACAACACGGCGGAGCGCCGCTGGGAAGAGGTTGACCTGCGTCGGCGCCAGGGAATGCGCGGCATTCCGGCAAAGTTCAAGCGCCGTTCGGTGATGATCAGCACCAAGGAAGCGCCGGGCACCATCATTATCGATAGCGACAACAAGTTCCTGTATCATATCACCGGGAAGAATTCGGCAACACGCTATGGCATTGGCGTGGGGCGCGAAGGCTTCGGTTGGGGCGGCCTCGTTTCCATCGGCGTGAAGAAGGAATGGCC
>JAGRLM010000298.1:0-1430 GCA_020441795.1 Nitratireductor sp. | reverse complement strand
CCCGCAGAAATGCGTGCACGCGAACGTGCCAATGGCCGTATCCTGCCAGCATCCATGCCGGGCGGACCGGAAAACCCGCTCGGCGCACGCGCGATGTATCTGTACAAGGGCGGCCGTGACACGATCTACCGTATCCACGGTACCAACCAGCCATGGTCAATCGGCCTCAACCTGTCGTCTGGCTGTTTCCGCATGATGAACAAGGATGTCGAGCATCTTTATTCCAAGGTGGATATCGGCACCAAGGTCATTGTTGTCGGACCGGGCGAGAAGAGCGCACGCTATTTGACCGAGGGCGGCCTTGGCGCATTGACGGCCATCTTCGGCGGCTGACGCCAAACGGCTCAACAGAGAAACAAAAACCCGCCTTGTTGAATGCAAGGCGGGTTTTTTGTCGGGTATTGGGCCGTATTGCTATTCTGCGGCTACCGGCACGGGGGCGTGCTTCGCGGGAAGATTGTCCGGCTTCCTGCCGCCATGCGCCCAGTTGAGCAATTCCACCGTATGAATGACCGGCACACCGGCGTCTGCACCGATCTGGGTCATGCAGCCGATATTGCCGGCAGCAACAAGGTCCGGTCTTGTACGGACGATATTGGCAATCTTTCGCGCCTTGAGTTTGCCGGCGATGTCCGGCTGCAGGATGTTGTAGGTTCCAGCAGAACCACAGCACAAATGGCCTTCAGGCACGTCCACGACTTCAAACCCCGCATTCCGCAACAGGATCTTGGGCTGGTTGGTGATTTTCTGGCCATGCTGCATCGAACAGGCAGAATGATAGGCAAGGCGAAACCCGTTTCCGGCCTGTGACTGTGGCAATTCAAGCGTTACGAGGTACTCTGTGATATCCTTGGCCAGTGCCGAGACCCTTGCGGCCTTTTGGGCATAGTCGGGGTCAAGGCGCAGCATGTGGCCGTAGTCCTTGATGGTCGTGCCGCAGCCTGAGGTCGTGATGATAATGGCATCAAGACCGCCGTTGTCGATTTCGCGGGTCCAGGCGTCGACATTCTTGCGTGCGGCTGCCAAAGCATCGTCTTCACGGCCCATATGGTGAACGAGTGCGCCGCAACATCCCTCGCCTTTCGGCACCACGACCTCGACGCCAATGCGCGTCAGCAATTCGACCGTTGCCTCATTGATGCGCGGATTGAGAACTGGCTGTGCACAGCCCGAAAGGATTGCCACCCTGCCCCGTTTTGGCGTTTCAGCGGCATGGGTGCCGGTGGCTGCCTTTCCTGTAGGCCTCGGCATCGATGAAGGCGCAAGTGCCAGCATGGCTGCCAATGGCGCTGCGCCGGGAACCGCCTTGAACATGCCTGCAAACGGTTTTCCGAGCTTCGCCGCCATCAGGGCGAACCGGAAACGACCTGGATAGGGCAGCACCATTGCCAGAATGCGGCGAATGAGCTTGTCCATCACCGGGCGCTTGT
>JAGRLM010000297.1 GCA_020441795.1 Nitratireductor sp. | reverse complement strand
TGACATGGACGAACACGTCCTTGCCACCCGCTTCGGGTTCGATAAAGCCAAAGCCTTTTTGACCATTGTAGAATTTTACGGTTCCGGTGTTCATGGAATTTTCCTTCCAAACAAGTGCAATCGCGGCCAGAGTGACCGCGTTGTAGAGCATCAACGATTTGGAAGAAGAATGGCGGGCCGGGACTAACAAAGTAGCATTGACGCCGCGAGAAGCCAGACTGGCCCAAAAAGAGATATGGATTGTCTATCGTATAATTGCGTTGCAAACAAGGCATGGGAGGGAAATGGGGCGGGAAATGTTGAACGAGGGTCGTCGTGGACTCAGGTAGTATCGGAAATTACAGCAACTCTTTCGGCTTCGATTTGGATAGCTTCCCTGTCAACATCCTCTGCTGTAGCCCGTGACTGAATCAGAGGTGGTGGGGGCGGCTTCCATTGCGAAAGCTTCTGGCCAACTTCAAGATAGAATTTCGGAACAAGGTCTTCCAAGTCGGAAATGAAATTACTGACTTGGCCAAATCTGACACCTGTGTGCTTGTTGAGTGTGACACGAAATCCAATCGGCGTCAGATGCTCTCTTTCGCGGCTTGCCAGTTCCGGATCATCGATCAGTTTCAACCAAGGATAAACAGTGCTCTGACTCCTTCCCGGCCATTGGATCGAAATCAATATATCATCACGTTTCAGTTCGCCGAGCTGGCGCAACAGCCAACTAAGCCGTGCCTTTGTACTTTTCCTGTCTTCTGGCGCTTTCAAACTCATACTGGCGGAGATCGAACGCGCCTTCATGTCTACGATGATTGGCATCCACGACGCAGCACCTGGAATTTCCAGAATTGCTTGCAGTTGTCCGTGTCCACAAATTGTATCCAAATGTTGCTTTGCCAAACGTTTTGAATCAGTTCCGCGCGGCAGCTTCTGTGAAACGTGGACGCCCAATTGCCTACTCAAAATGAGCGACAAATCCCTGACTTCCTGTTGCCAAGCCTGAATAACCGGAGGCAATAAATCAGACGTTTTTGACAAGACCGCGCCGGAGGATACACTTCTAACAACCTCAGGCCACTCTTGTGGCATTCGATCAAACCCTTTTATTCCCGAGCTTTCATGGGAAATAAATCTTCTGAACTCGTTCAGGATGATTTTCTGATCGACATCTTTGATTGCATCTTTGGTCAGCAGAATCTCGGCACATGTAAGAACATACATCCATGACCAGTGGAAGATTTGCACCCTCGAATTGGACTTGAGAGAAAGCGCGCAAGGATGCGCCGAAGGTTCTCGGGTAAACTGGTTTGAAATTGTGATAACTGCATCAATGCCATTGGCTCGTGCAATCTTGAGGTACTCTTCAACCTGAATTTCATTCAAAAGGTTATTGCCGACCTTGGTTTCAATGATCGCCCGCCATTCGCGTCCGCCTGTTCTAAGGACGATCAACCCA
Organism: Nitratireductor sp.; assembly: GCA_020441795.1. GTDB lineage: Bacteria > Pseudomonadota > Alphaproteobacteria > Rhizobiales > Rhizobiaceae > BOKV01. Next base: position 4,345 of record JAGRLM010000297.1, on the reverse strand, counting down.
TCTGGCCTGCTCGCTTTTTCACGTTTCTCGCTTTTGAAGACCACTTCCGTATAGGCTTCCAGTCGCGCCGTCTTGCCTAGGCGTCTTCCTACACTTGCGAGCAACTCGGTACCGAATTCATCAACCCGGGCCATACATGCGAGGAAAATTGACGTAGTGCGTCCTTCACGCGAGGTGTTCGCCAAAACTGGAAACAGACGTGCGACTTCTCCGCTAGCGAGATAATCCGGAATAGTGCTCACAATCTCCCCCCAAAGACGCAACGATCAGAATATTCAACTACAAATGCTCGGAAAACTCCACCTGTTTCTGACTTGTTCACACTGTGCATCTCGTCACATCGGCAAGGAAAAAACTCCCTTATCTTGGTTTCATCGACGGCGAGGACCCGTCAACAAGAGAGGGATTACCCAAATGAGCAAGTCAGCAACAAGTTTTGTGTTTCTGGTCGTTCTGGCCGCAACCATCACCGCCGCTTTCAGCGTCTACGCCGCCAATGCCGCCGGCAACACCCACGCGCAAGACTGGGCGAGCCGCATCGAGGCCGCCTTCGGAAGGGCACCATCCTGCGCCGAGCAGGTCTGGCCGGCAATCGACGCCAAGTGCCTCGTCACGGTCGACGGCCGTGCGCTGAACCAGCCGGTGCGCAACGCGATTTGAATTTACAGGCTATAAGCCCCAATGTCCCAGCTCAGGCCGGTTTCCCCATCCTGCACGCTGTGCCGCCCGATCTCGTTGAGCGGTGCCTCACCAAGCTCCTGCCACAGGCGCGTCGAGGCTTCCGCCCAGTTCGGTTTGCCGGGATGCGCCGCCACACAGGAAACGAGGATGCGTTGCGGCACGGCGCTGGATGTTGCAAGTCGCACCAGTTCACCAACGCCGTCAGGGTCATAATACAGGATTTCACTGGCAACGATCACGCGCGGTACCATCGGCTCCGGCTTCCCGTCCCACTCGCCAAGGCTTTTGCATATCCGCAATACCTCGATGGCCGACGCAGGAAGCCGTTCAAGCGCCACCGTGGAAATGTCCACGCCCAGATAACGGCTGACTAGCCTTTGATCCAGGAGCGGCAGCAGAAGCCCCTCCCCGCAGCCGATATCCACCACCTCGCAAATGCCATGCGTGGCGGCAAATCCCGCCACCAGACCGGCAATGACTTTCAGCCGCTCTTTTTCACTTTCCTTGTGGAGAAAATCATATTTCCCTGCGCGAAAGCCCGCATCCCACAATTCGCCGGTTTTGGGGTGGCTCATGGACACCGCATCCTCAATTGCTGCCGGTTCCTGCGAACTCCGGATTGCCCGTTGCCAAAACGCGGCGAGAGCCACAGAACCATCCAGGCAGGCCAGAAAAAGAAAACTGCACAGATGGTGCTGTTTAATATGGCTTTACCCGCTCCAACGCAAGAAAGAGCCGGTTCAGCATTGACACGTTCGGCGTCGGCGCCGCCGCTGACTGGTCTTTCCAGGCAACGGTTGTTATCCTGCATCCAGGAAACGCGTTAACAGGCTGAGCCAACCAACGCTGGCCAATCGCTTGTCTCGTGCCCATAGCGGCGATACAGGCTACTGACCCTGACACGAGGGAGAACAAACCAATGAAAATGGTCATGGCGATCATCCAGCCCTTCAAGCTCGACGCTGTGCGTGAGGCGCTGGGTTCCATCGGCGTGCAGGGCATGACGGTATCCGAGGTCAAGGGCTATGGCCGCCAGAAGGGCCAGACCGAGATCTATCGCGGCGCCGAATACCAGATCCACTATGTGCCGAAGCTGAAGCTCGAGGCGGCCGTCGATGACGCGACAGCCGAGCGCGCCGTGGAAGCGATCCGCTCAGCCGCAGGCCAGAACAAGATCGGCGACGGCAAGATTTTCGTCTGGGACCTTAGCGAAGCCATGCGCATCCGCACCGGCGAAACCGGGGATGATGCGCTGTAGGGAAAGCCACTCAATACACCAGTGCAACCCCGCCTCCCGTCAGTTTCATGCCCGCTGCCTTGTCAGAAGGGCATGCAATTTCAGATCATGCCCCGGCAAGCTACGCCCAGCAACCAGAAAGTGAAGGCGCGAGCAGATACAAGATCGTCACCGCAGCGCAGCCTCGATCGCCTCACGGATCAGGCGCTGGTAAGGAATGTTGCGCTGCCTGGCGCGCGCCTTCAAGGCAGCGATTAGACTCTCCGGAACCCGGAGATTGATCTGCCTGGTTTTCTTCTCCAGTTCAAACCGCATCGGCTTGAAACCGGAGAAGTCATACCGGGACAAATCCGCCGTATCGACGAATTGCTCGGCCTCGGCATCGCTTCCGAATTCCGGAAATTTCCTGGCCATCGCAACAAGCCGCTTGCGGTCATTTCCCGTTGCTTTGGTATTGCTCATAGTGGTCAATTTCCTGCTTGTGCATGTATGTGGCACTGATTGGCCGGAGTACCATGCCAGCATCCTGCGAGCGCATGGCGAAGACAATGAACAGGTAGCGGCCTGTCGCATTGCGTCCCACGGCGTTGTATCGCGTCTCGCTCGTTACCGGGCTGCGGTCCGGCAACACCATCGGCTCACCCGACAACACATGTTCGATTTCGCCTTTCGAAACGCCATGTTTTGCACATTTGAGCCAATTGCCATCGTCCCATTCGATGTCAACAACATTCGTTTGGCTCCACCCCAACCGCTAGTCAAATGTATATACATCCGGCGTTGGTTTCAATCCCTCCCTCTCCATCAAACCTTTATTGTTTCGCCTCACCACGGTATCTGTGACATCAGACCCATGTGAAAGGCCCATGTGAAAGGCCCATGATCCCATGCAGGAAATTGCACTCAAGATCGCCCTGATCGGCTTTGCCGGCATTGCCGCGCAATGGATCGCCTGGCGCATCCATTTGCCTGCAATCGCCCTGCTGTTGCTGGCGGGACTGATTGCCGGACCCGCAACAGGCTATCTTGATCCGGTGCGCGATTTTGGCGAGATCTACCGCCCCGTCGTGTCGCTTTGCGTTGCCATCATCCTGTTTGAAGGCGGACTGACGCTGAATTTCGCTGAGATCCGCGAGACTTCCAAGGCCGTGCGCCGCATCATTCTCTTCGGCGGGCCGCTGGTCTGGCTGATGGGTGCGCTGGCTGCGCATTTTGCCGGAGGGCTGTCATGGCCCGTCGCCATCATCCTGGGAGCGATTTTCGTGGTCACCGGCCCGACGGTCATCATGCCGCTTCTGCGCCAGGCACGGCTGAAATCCCGCCCGGCCTCGCTCTTGCGTTGGGAGGCAATCGTCAATGATCCCATTGGTGCCCTGTTCGCAGTGCTTGCCTTCGAAGGCTTTCTGATCTCGCGCGACATTCACGATGCCGGGCATCTGGCCTGGAGCGTCGGGATTGCTGCCATCATCGCCCTGCCCGGTGCCTGGATGTTGTCGCGCTTCATCATCTGGCTGTTCCTGCGCGGCCATGTGCCGGAATTCCTCAAGGCGCCGGTCATCGTCGCCTTCGTGCTTGCCGCTTACGCCGCCACCAACATGGTGCTGGAAGAAGCCGGACTTCTCACCGTTACGGTCATGGGCATCACGCTCGCCAATTCACGCATCGCGAGCCTCGCGGAGATGCGCCGCTTCAAGGAGACGATCACCGTCCTGCTGGTTTCCGCAGTGTTCATCTTGCTGACCGCCTCGCTGAAGACCGCAACTGTCCTGAGCCTCGGTCCGCAGGCAGTGCTTTTTGTCGTGCTGTTGCTGTTCGTGGTCCGCCCGCTGGCCATTTTCATTGCCACGATCGCTACCGGCCTTTCCTGGCAAGAGCGCCTGCTGACGGCCTGGATTGCACCCCGCGGCATTGTCGCCGTTGCCGTTTCCGGCCTGTTTGGCGCGACCCTGGTCGAAATGGGCGAGGCAGACGGCGAGAAGATGATCGCCTATACATTTGCAGTCGTTGCGGCGACCATCGTTCTGCACGGCTTCAGTCTGCCGCTTCTGGCGCGCCTGCTCGATCTGCGCAGTTCCGAAAAGCCGGGCCTGCTGATTGTCGGCAGCTCTGCCTGGACTGCCGGACTGGCCGGCAAACTGATCGAGAACGACATTCCGGTGCTGATTTCAGATTCCAACTGGGGGCATCTGCGCCATGCCCGCCGCGCCAATGTGCCGGTGTTTTTCGGCGAAACCCTCTCCGAAGCAGCCCACCATCATCTCGATCTGAAGACCTATCAGGGCCTCGTGGCAGCGACCGACAACAACGCCTACAACGCGCTTGTCTGCACCGATTTCGCGCCCGAGATCGGCCGTTCTCGCGTCTTTCAGATCGGCGATCGCGACAGCGAAAACCACCGCAAGGAATTGCATTTCACCCTGGGCGGCA
>JAGRLM010000296.1 GCA_020441795.1 Nitratireductor sp. | reverse complement strand
CGACGATGATGCGTTCAGGACGCATACGCAGGCAGTTCTTCACCAGGTCGCGCATGGTGATTTCGCCTTCGCCTTCAAGGTTTGGCGGGCGGGTTTCCAGGCGCACGACATGCGGCTGCTGCAATTGCAGTTCGGCGGAGTCTTCGCAGGTGATAATGCGTTCATCGGTATCGATATAGCGCGTCAGGCAGTTGAGCAGTGTCGTCTTGCCCGAACCGGTACCGCCGGAAATGACGATGTTGCAGCGCACGCGCCCGATAATCTGGAGAAGGGTCGCACCTTCCGGCGTGATGGCGCCGAACTTGACCAGTTGGTCAAGGGTAAGCTTGTCCTTCTTGAACTTGCGGATGGTCAGTGCAGGGCCGTCAATGGAGAGCGGCGGCGCGATGACGTTGACGCGGCTGCCATCGGCAAGGCGTGCGTCGCAGATCGGGCTTGATTCATCGACACGGCGGCCGACCTGGCTGACGATGCGCTGGCAGATATTCATCAACTGGGCATTGTCACGAAAGCGGATCCCGGCCTGCAGCACCTTGCCATTGACTTCAATGAAGGAATTGCGTGCGCCGTTGATCATGATATCGGCGATGTCGTCGCGTGCCAGAAGCGGCTCCAGCGGACCATAGCCAAGTACGTCATTGCAGATGTCCTCGAGCAGGTCTTCCTGCTCGGAAATCGACATTGCCAGGTTTTTCAACGAAATGATGTCGTTGACGATATCGCGAATTTCCTCGCGTGCCGCCTCGGTATCCATCTTTGCAAGCTGGCCAAGATCGATGGTATCGATCAGCGCCGAGAAAACGCTCGACTTGGTGTCGTAATAGTCTTCGTCGCGCTCGCGGACAGGACGCGCCGGCGTTTCAATGGCAGGTGCTGCGGCAACCCGCTTTGCCGGTGGTGTTGCTGGTGCAGCTATCGGGGCTGGCACCTCGGAAGCCGTTGCTACAGGTGCAGGATCGACCGGTCCGCGCGGTGCGCCACCGAATCCTGTTCCACCGCTGTTACCGCCTCTTTTTCCGAACATTGCTACCTCTACAGGCCAGTTTGATTTTCAGCCGATCCAAATGATGGATCTGCTCCATGAAGTCACTTCTTGCGCTTGAGCATCGAGAGCAGGTTCAAGGCACCCTTCTTCTCGGTGCGCAGTTCTGCCTTGCCGGTCAGTATCTGGGCGAGGAAGTCGAAGCTCTCGGTTACCGAGCTCTTCGGATCGGCTTCGCCAATCATCTGCCCGTTATTGGACGCAGTTCCGAACAGTGCCGGCTCGAAGCCGATCACGGCTGCAGGATCAACACCCAGCGCGCCGGTGAAATCCGCCACCGAGATTTCCGGCCGCTTGGGGATGCCAACCTGGTTCATGACCAGGCGTGGCGGGCCGTCATTGGGACGCAGTTCCTTCAGCGCATCGATCAGGTTCTTGGCATTGCGCAGATTGGCCAGTTCCGGGCTTGCCGTAATGACCACTTCATCTGCCGATGCCAGGATCTGGCGTGTCCAGCCCGTCCAGGCATGTGGCAGGTCAACGGCAACGCATGGCGCGCCGCGCTGTGCAACATCGAGCACCTGGGTGAAGGCGTTCTTGTCAAAGTCATAGGTGCGCTCAAGCGTCGATGGCGCAGCCAGAAGGCTCAGATGCTCGGCGCATTTGGCAAGCAGGCGATCCAGCAGGATGTCATCCATGCGATCAGGCGAGAACACTGCCTCGGCAATGCCCTGTGGCGGATCCTGGTCAAGATTGATATTGGCCGTTCCGAAAGCGAGATCGAGATCGGTAAGCACGACATCGTTCTGGAAGTGGGATGCAATGGCCCATGCCACATTGTGGCAAACGGTCGAGGAGCCAACGCCGCCCTTGGCGCCGATGAAGGCAACGATCTTGCCCAGCGGGCCGTTTTCGGGATTGACGAATATCTCGGAAATGGCGCCCATGACATCAGCCATGGAGATGGGAGCAACCAAATATTCCGAAATCCCGTTGCTGATGAGTTCGCGATACATGGTGATGTCATTGTAGTGACCGATCACCACGACCTTGGTCTCGGAATCGCAGACCTCTGCAAGCTTGCCGAGATGAACCAGCATTTCGCGGCCAGCAAGCTTCGATTCGACCACGATCAGATTGGGTGTGGGCGCGGTGTTGTAGAAATCAACTGCTGCCGGGACACCACCCATGTGAACCTTGACATGGGCGCGCGCCATGCGACGGTCGCGCGATGCCATTTCCAGGGTCTGGGCAATGACTTCGGACTCGCAGAATGCCTGGATGGTAACCCGCGGAATGGGCCGGATGTCATTGACATCACCGGTCTGGACCTCAGTCTCCAGGTCGTCGAACTCTCCGGCTTGATCGTGTTGGTGCAACAGGTTTGACATTTTTTCTTTCCGTTACCGAGTATCAGCGTCCAAGTGGCTTCTTCTTCATCGCGCAATCACTACTGGAACAGCGGTTCAAGTTGTCCCGAGCCGTTTTCACGCCAGTTGTTGATGACCGTGGTCCGGCGGGTCGAGTCGATATCGGTCACGCCACGCGGTCCCAGAAGATCGGCCGGTTCTGCAATCATCGCCGCCAGGTTCTTCTGGGTGGCGCAGCCGAAATTGGCGTAGTTGCGGTTTTCCGATGTATCGACCAAGTCCTCTTCCCACTGGCCGCATTCGGTTTCGAGCGCTGCCTTCATGTCGGAATAGACGAGGCGAATGGTTGCCGCATCGCCATGCCCGTTGGCCTGGTAGTTCTGTACCAGGATGCGGCGACCGGAAATTCCCTGTTCCTTGAGAACGGGAACGATCTGATGCGCGATCCTTCTGGCCGCTGCCTCATTGGGTGATCCGGTCGGCACCAGGATTGCCATGGCAGAAGCGCCCGAGCGCTTGAAGCGCGAGCCGAAGGCCTGCACGACATCATGATCGCGCATCGACAACACCTTGGCCGAGGCCGATACGATGAGGTCTTCCTTGGTCTCGCTCTGCGAAACGATGATGGGATGGCGTGTGCGGTAATCATCTGGCACGGAGCCGACGACCACGTGGTCACGTTCATAGGAGGCACAGCCGCTGACGAGTGTGGTAGCCACCAGCATTACAGAGGCCAGGGTCCTTGCAGTCATCAGGCGCATGGGCCGTGCATTCCTTGCATGGACCCTTGCATCGGCCCTTACATCGGCAAGATGCGGCGTGGTGGTTCTGTTCAATACACGAGACATTTTTGTCGCTCCAATGTGCCCTGATCCTACTGGAAGATGAATCCGGGATTGCCGTGATAGCGTCCGGCGGGAAGGTTGCCCTGCGCGGTGCCATAGATCCTGTTGAGCCTGCCGAGGAAGATCGCTGCGCGGTCCGCGGTCGGGTTGAAATTGTCATCCGGCCGGGCCAGCTGCTGGCGAGCGATCGGCCGCACCAGATAAGGCGTCACGATGATGACCAGTTCGGTTTCATAGCGCTCGAATTCACGGCTGCGGAACAGGGCGCCGAGAACCGGAAGCTTGCGCAGGCCCGGGAAGCCGCTCGCCGTCTGGCGAACATCATCCTTGAGAAGGCCGGCAATGACCATCGATCCACCCGACGGCAGTTCGACCGTGGTTTCGGTTTCGCGGCGGCGAATGCCTGGAATTGGCGCTGCCGGGTTTCCACCACGCGGAATGACATAGGAACCTTCCGAGGTTGGTTCGGAGACCTCCGTGCGGATCTTGAGCGAGATGCGGCCAGGCGACAGGACGACCGGTGTGAATGTCAGGCCAACGCCATATTCCACCGTCTTGTAGGTATAGGTGGTGCCGTCGTCGGCTTCATCCTTGCCGTCCGAGATATTGTACTCACCGCCAACCTTGAAGGAGGCTGTTTCGCCGGAAATCGCGGTCAGCGACGGCTCGGCCAGCGTGCGCATGACACCAGTCGAATCAAGCGCATGAATGATCGAGGTGATCGAATTGGAGTCATGCGTATAGGTGCCGCGAACCTGCGAGTTCGAGAAATTCTTGTTCAGGATGAAAGGGTTGTCGGTGATGACGTTGAACGCCATGTTGCCGAGCGAACCTACCGCCGAAAGGTCGATGCCAAGCTGCTTGACAACCGTGCGCTGGATTTCGGCAATGGTGACCTTCAGGTTGACCTGGTCTTCACCATCAATCTGCAGAAGGTTGACGATCTGGCTTTCCTGGCGGCCCTCATTGCTGCCAAAGATAATGGTCGAACCACTGCCGCTATTGGTCGTGGACGAATTCTGGTTGAAGGCGTTGGTCGTTGCTTCACCGCCGGTGACGAAGATGCGGGCCAGTTCCACCGCGCGGGCGGAAGCCTGTGGTGTCGGAACGGTTCCCGTCAGGATAACGTTGTCGTTGACCATCTCGACCTTGACGTCGGAACCCGGCACATATTTCTCGATCTTGGCCTCGAGGCCGTCAATGTCGCGCTCGATGGCAAGATCGATGCTCAGCAGCTGGCGACCGGCACTGTCGAAGATGAAGACATTGGTCTCACCAACCTGCTTGGCGAAAACATAGATGCGCTTCGAGGTGCGGGTGATGGCGTCGGCCACTTCCGGATTGGCAACCAGGATGTCATGGGCTTCGGCCGGCAGATCGATGACCAGCGACTTGTTCAGCCCGACATTCAGCCGCCTGTTGGTGCCGATGGCATTTGCATTGATCTTCACGTAGTTCTTGCTGTCGGCATAGGCTGCAGGCGCACCGGCAAGGTTTGCGAACAGGCTGATGCCGATGGATGCCGCCAGCATTACGGATACCGTTTTCAAACGCATCGGTATTTTCCTTCTTTGAATCAACATCTTGTCCACGCTGCTCACTTGTTGCCCGAATCGGTGTCGCCGAGCAGCTGATCTTTCGACGCGCCGTATTTGATAATGCGAACAGTTCCCGCTCCACGCTCACCACCAATCAGGTGATAGGCTGCATTCGTCTGGTCGCCCTTGCTGTCTTCTACCGAGCGCAGGGTCAGTGCGAGGCGGTCGGCCATTTGCTGGGCCACGGTCAGAACCTCTGCCTGGCGGGGTGTCAGCTGAAGTGTGGCGGTTTCACCGACCACGACCGATTCGCCGTCCTTTTCCTCAACGCTCTGGTCGATCGCCAGGACACGGATATTTTCCAGAACGGTTTCGGTAATGAACTGGTCGTCATTCCCACCCTTGAAGCGGCGCGTCATGATGACATCCACACGGTCATTGGGAAGAATGAAGCCGCCGGCGCTTGTTTCGGTGGAAATGGTCGTTGCAATCGCGCGTTGGCCTGCCGGCAGGATTGCAGACATGTAGCCACGGTCGGAACGCACCAGCTTGGAGTCACGGATCGGCTCACCCTGGTAAAACGCGGAGCGTGCGATTGCTCCCTTGATCTGGGCATCACCATCGGGTTTCGAGGAGCGCGTGACAAACCCGCCGTTGACTGCGGATTTCGGCCATTCCTGCCAGGACACCATGTCTGGAGAAATATTGGTGCCCACTGCAATATCCTGGCCTGCCACCAGAACTTCCTCGGTCTCAATGCGAGGCTGGCCACCGTCCTTTTCGACGATGACCTGTTCGGGTTCGCGGTTTGCCAGATTCATCGCCACCAGGCCGGCACCACCCGCAGCCACAAGGGCCCCAGCCATGATTACCAATCGCATTGCCTTCATTTCAATTCCCCAAGCCGGTTGCCTGTTACGGTTCGTTACATGCATCTTTCTCCGGCAATGGTGTATTTATGGTTAATGATGTGCTGATAATTCTGGTTAACGGGAAATGAAGGTCGAAGCGGAGGCTGCGCCCGGTGCGCATCTTTGTGAATTGTCATCGGGTCAAAAAAAAGCCGGACCAATCGGCCCGGCAATACAAAGAAACCGTATGAGGGTTTTGTGAATCAGAACGGATTTACCGTTGCATAGACATGCTGCATCCAGGGTGTCTGCGGATAGACGAAGATTGCTGCTGCAGCCAGCGCGATGCCATAGGGAATACCCTCGTCGGCGCGGTAGAGACGTGCAATCCATCCAACGGAGGCGATACGGTCCGGCAGCGGAACGGAGCGAATGCGCAGGATCACGAGCGTGAGAATGCCACCGAAAAACGCTGCGGTGACAAAATAGCTCATGGAATATTCCCAGCCGAGCCAGAGTGCCGTCGATGCTGCGAGCTTTGCGTCGCCGCCACCGATGAGACCGCCTGCAAAGAGCAGAAAGCCGATCAGAAGCACCAGCGCGAACATTGCCCAGTGCCAGGCTATCACTTCATAAGACAGGCCGATCATCCAGGCGAACAGCATAAAGCCGGCCATCAGCGCCAGTGAGACCTTGTTCGAGATTGTCATGGACACGAGATCGGAAGCGCCTGCGAATGCCATGAAGAACGGGAAGAACAGAATTAGTGCCAGATCGAGCATGGTTGAGACCGGTCCCTGGTTTGTCTTTGCGACATGGTAACGCAAAGCATGTTCAGATTGGGTTAACGCGGTTTTGCGAGCTGGAAATTTCCATGTCGGGGAGCTCAACAGTTGCCTGCCCCCGAAACAGGCCGGAAAACGAAAGAGGCCGCCTGCATCAGCAGACGGCCCCGATCGTAAAGCTTGATGCGGCGATTATGCGCCTGGCATCTGAGCCTTGATGTTGGTGAATGTGGTGTTGACGCCACCGCCAACTGCCGAAGCGCCACCGATGATGGCGACTGAAATGAGGGCTGCAATCAGGCCGTATTCGATTGCTGTTGCGCCGGATTCGTTCTTGAAGAAACGGGATACGAGTTTCATGGTCTGTGCTCCTTGTAGCCGCAATTTAGCGGGTTTTGTTTTTCGACCGGGTTTGTCCTCGACCGATGACGCCAATCTACTGCGGGCCTCTTTCCATCTGGTTAAAACTGATGCTTCACAAAACGTAAAAATCAGCCAGCGTGTGGCGTGGTAAATTCTTCGTCAGCAAAAACCGGAAAATCCCATCGGCCTCCGCCATCCAGGGCCGCTGGCCCGCCCCCTGGCGCGTGGGCCGAATACCGGTTTGCCAGATCCGCGGCCGCAATGGCTGAAAGATCGGTGACGGGCACTCATTATATATACTGCCGATTCTTGCATGGTCAGGCTCACGGGAAGCCAAGCATTACGCGGTAATTTTGTGGTCATTCGAACCGGTTTACCATTCCTTCACCAAAACAATGGATTGTGAAATCAAGCAAACCAACAATCCTGGAGTTTTCGATGAACCGTCTCAAGGCAGCACTGCTCGCGCTGGTCATTGCCATTCCGGCTTCTGCCGCAATGGCTGAAG
>JAGRLM010000295.1 GCA_020441795.1 Nitratireductor sp. | reverse complement strand
AGCAGATGTGCGCCATTGGCCGCGCATTGATGTCGAAGCCCTCGATGATCCTGCTGGACGAACCATCCATGGGCCTTGCCCCGCAGCTGGTCGAGGAAATCTTCGAAATCGTTCGCGACCTGAATTCCAAGGAAGGCGTTTCCTTCCTGCTCGCGGAGCAGAACACCAATATCGCACTGCGCTACGCAACCTATGGCTACATCCTGGAATCGGGCCGGGTTGTCATGGATGGTGATGCCCGCGAACTGCGCGAAAACGAGGATGTGAAGGAATTCTATCTCGGTGTTGGCGGGGAGGGACGCAAGTCCTTCCGCGATGTAAAGCATTACAAGCGGCGCAAGCGCTGGCTCGCCTGACGGGATGGATGCGCGGCAGAGGTTGGGAATTTCATGGCCCGGTATCGCTATTCGGATGCGCGGCTGCAACAGACACTGATCGTCGCGGTTGGACTGACCATGATGGTCTGCTTCCTCACCTGGATGTTTCTTGCTGCTGCCGGTCAACCGCAAACCCTGTTCTGGACTGGCGCAACGGGTCTCGTCTTCTTCGCCTTCATGTCGCTGGCCACGCTCATTCGCTGGCTGCGCCGGGAAACCATTCTGGCAATTCTGCCAACGGGCCTGTTTGATGCGCGCTGGCAAGCCGATCCCGTGAACTGGGAGCGGATAAGGGAGGTCGTCATGCGCCGCAAGGAAAATGACATCACGCTCGACATCTATCTCTGGCGCGGGCAGGAGCCGGGCAAGGTCACGGAATTGCATCCCGGGCGCGACCATGGCCCCGATTTCACGATCGACACTTCGGCGCTTGAAGGCGATGCGAGCGAGATGGCACAAACGATTTCCCGACATGCAGTGGTACGGGTGGAACTGTAAAAGAACTCATGTCCCGACGCTGCATTTGTATTCCTGAGCGGAGCCTATGATGACCGATTATTTTGACACACTCGACACGATGGACGCGAGGGAACGGCAGCAAATGCTGTTTTCCAAATTGCCGGCCTTTCTGGGCCGGATCGCCCGCGAAATTCCTGGCTGGGGCAGGCGGCTTGCCGGTGTGGACATTGCCGCAATCTCGAGCGCTGAAAGCCTTGTTTCCCTGCCGGTGCTGCGCAAGGCCGAACTAATGGAGGCGCAGGCCGCAGAGCCGCCATTTGGTGGCTTCGTCAACATGGCGCATCTCGACGGCAGTCGTATCTTCATGTCACCTGGCCCGGTATGGGAGCCGCAGGGCCTGGGTGCCGACCCGTGGGGCGCTGCGCGCGCCTTTCACGCAGCCGGACTTCGCAGGGGTGACATCGTCCACAATTCGCTCGCTTATCACATGACACCGGGCGGTTTCATTTTCGATGAGGGCGCAAGGGCGCTTGGCGCTCGCGTCTTTCCGGCCGGCATCGGCAATACCGAGCAACAGGTGGAAGCAGCCGCAGCGCTCCGCGCGACTGCCTATGGCGGCACGCCGGATTTCCTCAAGGTGCTGCTCGACAAGGCGGCGGAGATGGGCCGGGATCTGTCCTCCATCAAGCGCGGCGTGGTCTCCGGCGGCGCGCTTTTCCCCTCGATGCGCGCTGAATATGCCAGCCGGGGCGTGACGGTCATGCAGGCTTATGCGACAGCCGATCTTGGCATTGTTGCCTATGAAAGCTCGCTCGATGGCGAGGTGCTGCCGGGCATGATCTGCAACGAAAACATGATCATCGAGATTGTGCGCCCAGGCACCGGCGATCCCGTTCCTGCAGGCGAAGTGGGTGAGCTTGTGGTCACGACCTTCAACGCATCCTATCCGCTGATTCGGTTCGGAACCGGCGACCTCACCGCCATTCTCGACGAAGCATCGCCGTGCGGGCGAACCAATATTCGCATCAAGGGCTGGATGGGGCGTGCCGACCAGCGCACCAAGGTCAAGGGCATGTTCGTCGATCCGAAACAGATCGATGCTGTCGTCAAGTCCGTGCCCGGCATCGCACGGGCCCGCCTCGTTGTCAGTCGGAACAGTGCAAGCGACACGATGAAACTCCTTGTAGAGCCTGCTCCAGGTGCGACACCTGACCTGTCAGCCATTGCAGGCGTGCTCGCGTCACAGACCAAACTCAAGGGCGAAGTCGAGATTGCCGCCAGCCTGCCCAATGATGGCAAGGTCATCGAGGATACGAGGGACTACACGAAATAGCAGTGCAACTGCCTGCAACGGTATTTCTGTATGCGGTCATTTCGGGAACAGCGTTTCCATCGCCAGATCAGCCATGTCCGTTTGGCCGACCATGTCCATGACTGCCATTCCCTCAACCAGGGTCAGCATTGAAGAAGCCAGTGCGTCAGGCTGCTCTTCGCCCTGTGGCAACCTTTCCTTGAGCCAGGCGTGGAACCCGGACATCATGACGCTCCCTGCTTGCACGTGATCCCTGCCGCCCTGCGCTGCCGAGGAGACAATATCAAACCACACCCTCATATAAGGCAGGAACGGGCCAGTGCGCAGGAGCGCAACGATTTCAGATATGCATTCATGCCTGTTTTTGGCGCGCCTGGCTGGCAAGGCCCCGTCAAGCCGGATCGCCAGATCGTTGGCCAGGAACAGAAGCAATTCCCTGATCAAGCCTTCCTTTGCGCCAAAATGGTAGATCAGCATTCGGTCGCTGGTGCCTGCAGCCTTTGCCAGCGGGCGGAGGCTGGCCGAGTTCAGGCCGTGCTTCAGCGCATGACGCGCCATCGCTTCCAGCAATTCCTGTTTCGTATGGCTTTTCTTCATCAAGTCTATTGTAGCAGTCGCTACATTCCCTTATATGTAGCGTCTGCTACATTTATATCGCTGGTCTTGAACAGGAGCGCAACCCATGAACCTGACTGCTACCATGCCATGGATAGCCGCTGCCGGCTTGCTTGTCTTTGCACTTGTTGTATCCGTCGGCGAAATTTCCCGAAGGCGAGGTGCATGGCTCCTGCCAGCAGGATTGAGCATGCTTTTCCTGGGCTGGTCGCTCATTGCAATTGTGAACGAGGGTTTGCTGGGCTTCTGGACAGAGCACACACGCAATTTCTGGGGCAATCAAATCTGGTTCGACCTCCTGTTTGCAGTTGGCATTGGCTGGTATTTGATCGTGCCTCGGGCAAAAGCAGTCGGGATGAACCCGCTTCCCTGGCTGGTGCTGGTACTGTCCACCGGTTGTATCGGATTTCTCGCCATGACAGCGAGACTGGTTTTCCTCGAGGAAAAATCGTTCCGGAAATCCTGAACGTCACAACGCATATCGGTTCAAAACAATGCTGGATTGACACCTGCATTGTCGACCACGGCCTCCATCACCGCAAATGTGTGTGTCTGGCTGACACCGGGCAATGCGCCGATCCGGTCGCCAAGCACCTTGCGATACTGCTTCATGTCGCGGGTCCTGACCTTCAGCAGATAGTCGAAACCGCCAGCGATCATGTGGCAGGCCTCGACTTCGGGAATGCGCTTTACCGCCTCATTGAACTTGTCGAGCACGCCGGTCGTAGTCTTTTCCAGAACAACCTGCACGAAAACGAGAGTGGAATAACCCAGCGCCTCGGCTGAAAGCGCAGCATGGTAACCGTTGATATGTCCACTGCGCTCCAGCCTGCGCATTCGCTCCGCACATGGTGTCTTTGACAGGTTCACCGCCAGCGACAGATCGGTCACCGACATCCTGCCATCGGCCTGAAGTGCCTTGAGAATCTTGCGGTCAATTGCGTCAAGCTCGGCGATTGGCTCCATTCCTGCAAACCTTGCTGGGGAAAATCACTGCTTTGATAGCAAAAATCAGGAAAAAAGCAAAGTCAAATTGCGGTATGATGGGCCAATAACCCACGACCAAGGTGACCCATGTCGCAAGAGCTTCGCAGCCATATCCGTGCCAGAACCCACAAGCCAGAGGCAGAATGCGTCTCGGAGCTCATCGACTTGCTGGCACTCGATACCGATCAGCGGCGCGACATATCTGCCCGTGCTGCCGACCTCGTCCGGCGGATCAGGGAGCGCGGCGAAGCCGGGATGATGGAAAAATTCCTCGCCGAATACGGGCTCAATACCGATGAGGGCGTGGCGCTGATGTGCCTGGCGGAAGCCTATTTGCGCACGCCTGACGCCAGCACGCTGGATGAGCTGATTTCCGACAAGATCGGCGGGGGCGACTGGGCGCGGCATCTGGGCAAGGCACAATCGGCGCTGGTCAATGCATCCACCTGGGCGCTGATGCTGACCGGCAAGGTGTTTCGTACCATCCCTGCGCAGGCCGATGATCTTGCATCGGTCATGCACGGCATGGTGCAGCGGCTCGGCGAACCGGTAGCCCGAACTGCCGTGGGTGAGGCGATGAAACTGCTGGGCCGCCAGTTTGTTCTGGGTCGCAATATCGAAGAGGCAATCGCCAATGGCACGGAGCTGGAAAAGGGCGGCTATCTGCATTCCTTCGACATGCTGGGAGAGGCAGCGCGCACTGCCCGCGACGCTGACCGGTATTTCACCTCTTATGCCAATGCGATTCTGGCAATCGGCAAGAAGGCAAAACCCGGCTGGCC
>JAGRLM010000294.1 GCA_020441795.1 Nitratireductor sp. | reverse complement strand
GCTCTCCCAACTGAGCTATAGCCCCTTCCGGTGGCAGGCTTGGGTGTCCCGCCTCAGGCAGAAACCGGGCTGCCCCGGTTCCTTGAGCCGTGCTTCTAGCTGCGCACGACAGTCAAATCAAGGAGAAAGAATCAGCTTTTGGTGTCCGGCAACAACTTTGCCGGAACCCGCGCTCAGACTTCCTCGTCGCCTTCCACGCCGCCGCCGATAACGTCGGCGAGGTCATCATCCTCTTCCTCGTCTTCAAGGAAGGTATCGTCCTCGGCGTCGTCATCATCCTCGACCTCGATGTCGACATCCGGAATCTCCGGAAGGTCCTCATCATCGTCGTCGACGGTGTCGTCGGTATCGTCATCATCGGCGTCTTCGAGACTGACGAATTCCGGCGCATCGTCCTCGTCTTCGATTTCGTCCTCGCTCTCCGTCTCGTCTTCGGCCACGGCAGCTGCCTTGGGTTCCTTTTTCACCTTGGCAATCACCACTTCCTCGAAATAGGAAATGGGATAGGTTTTGCCAGTATAAGGCGAAACGATCGGATCCTTGTTCAGGTCGTAGAATTTCTTGCCGGTTTCGGGACAAACGCGTTTTGTTCCCAGCGCTTCTCTTGCCACAGCAGTTACCTCGAATTTTGAAAATCGCGCTTCCCTTAAACGCAGGAAGGCCTGCTGTCAAAACCTGATTTCACAACCATTGCGCAATGCTGCCCGATATTGCCGGACTTCATTGCGATACTGCTTCGTGCAAAGTGACGTGGCTGCAAAGCTGTGCTAACAGGCAGGCAACATCAACACGCTGTCGCAGCAGGATAATTCCGCCGGCACAAAGCATCCTTTCAGGTAGAGATGAGTTCCAATTTGCATTCCCACGCGGTCAGGAAGCCGCTCGCTTCAAACCGTGTAGAAGCCCTTGGCGGCACTGCAGCCATTCCCGGCGACAAGTCGATATCCCACCGTTCCGTCATTTTTGGCGGGCTGGCCTCGGGTTCAACCCGGATCACCGGCCTGCTGGAAGGCGAGGATGTCATCAACTCGATCCGCGCCATGCAGGCGCTGGGCGCCAAAGCGGATCGCAACGAAAATGGCGAATGGCACATTCAGGGCATGGGCAACGGCCTTTTGCTTGCCCCGCAATCCCCGCTTGATTTTGGCAATTCAGGCACCGGCTGCCGCTTGTTCATGGGTTTGCTCGGCGCCTATGACTTCGAAACCACCTTCATCGGCGATCCATCGCTGTCGAAGCGCCCGATGGGCCGCGTTCTCGACCCCGTCGCGCTGTGCGGCATGCAGGTCGTCCGCCAGTCTGATGGCGGGCGCCTGCCGGTGACCATTCGCGGCCCGAAAACGGCCGCCCCCACTACCTATACGGTTCCCATGCCATCCGCGCAGGTCAAGTCGGCCGTATTGCTCGCAGGTCTCAACGCGGCAGGCACCACGACCGTCACCGAGAAGGTGATGACGCGGGATCACACCGAAAAGATGCTGACCGGCTTTGGTGCCAATCTTGAAGTCGAGACCGACGCGGATGGCACTCGCCATATCTGCATCGAGGGCCAGGGAAAACTCACCGGGCAGGATATCCTGGTTCCGGCCGATCCGTCCTCGGCAGCCTTTCCGATTGTTGCCGCGCTGATCGTGCCCGGCAGCGACATCACCGTAACCGGAGTGTTGATGAATCCGGCGCGAACCGGGCTGATCACCACACTCATCGAGATGGGTGGCGATATCGAGATCATGAATGAGCGGCTATCGGGCGGCGAGGAAATTGCCGATCTCAGGGTCAGGTCCTCGCAATTGAAGGGTGTGACCGTGCCCGG
>JAGRLM010000293.1 GCA_020441795.1 Nitratireductor sp. | reverse complement strand
CCCGCTTCATGGAGGGCATCAAGGACGCAGCGCAGGTGGTCGGATTGCTTGCCGCAATTGCGGCTCTCTAGGAGATAATGCGATGAACAAGGATAGTTTGGCATTGGCCGCACAGCGCGCTTACTCGGCGACCGTTGGCAGAGGAGCCATGGCAATAGCGGTTACCGGCACTTCAATCGAGGCTGGGTCTTCGGAATTTGCAAAGGCTGTTGCCAGGGCTGGCAGTGACTTCGGCAAGCGGGTCCTGCTGCTCAAGGCAGGCCATGGCACGGGCGGCAACTATCACTGCGAAGCCGATCTGGAAAGCGTCATGTCCCGGGCAATCCGCGAGACGGAATTCCTTTCCGTGTTGGAGGTCCCACACGGCACCAGCCTTCATTCCATGCTCAATGACAGCATGCACCTTTCAGCCGTGTTGTCCGGCTGGGCAGAAGCCTTTGATGCCATCATCATCGACTGCCCGCCTTATGGTGTGGTGTCCCCGGCGATCTATACGCCATTGACGGCCTCCGCCGCCGACGCCGTGCTGATGGTGGCAATGCCTGGTACACTGCCAACCAAGGAATTCGATGAAGTATGCCAGTGGCTTGCTGAATCGGGCGCAGAACTCTCCGCCCTTGTGCTCAATGACCAGTTCAATCCGACCCTGGGCCAGGAAATAATCCGCGAGGCTGGCAGGCTGCGGCGCTTCTGGCCCCGCTTCCCCGAAATCATTGCCCGCCAGATTGGCCGCTATCCCCTGCTCAACCGATACAATTGAGGGACCATGATTTTCCATTATCTTGACGCACGCGCCATTGGCGGAATTGAAACCCATGTGGAAACGCTTGCACTCGCGCAAATTGCCGCCGGATATCCGGCAGCCGTGATCCTGCATGCGGACTATCCCGATAGCAATGTCAGGCAACGCTATGAGAATGCCGGGCTGTCCGTTCACGTGGCATCGGGAACGACCGGGCTTTGGAAGCTGCTGACCCGGCATCGTCCGGCGATAATTCATACCCACGGCTACAAGGCCGGTATCGCTGCAAGGCCGATTGCCCGTCTCCTGTCCATTCCGCTCATCTCGACCTTTCATGCGGGCGAGCGCGGCAGGGGCAAAATGGCAATTTACCAGTTTGTGGATGAGTGGACGAGTTTTGCCGGCCAGCGCCTTGCAGTCTCACGCGAAATCGCCGAGCGAATGCCGTTCGAGACCAGGGTGATACGCAATTTTGTTCCGCTGGCACCGGTCGCTCGCCGGGCTCCGGAGAAGTCCCGCTTCATCTTTGCCGGCAGGTTGAGCCACGAAAAAGGACCTGATATTTTCTGCTGGCTTGCCAGCCGAAACCGCCAATCGGGACAATTCGATATCCATGGCGATGGGCCAATGCGTGCGGAGCTGGAAGACGGCTACGGTAAGAATGTCCGGTTCCACGGCTTCACCAACAACATCAAGGCAGCGCTTGGAGAGGCCTCCGCACTCGTCATGACCAGCAGGAATGAAGGTCTTCCGATGATTGCGCTGGAGGCGATGGCCCAGGGCGTGCCGGTTATCGCGCCTGCAATCGGCGGCTTGCCGGAACTGATTTCACATGGTCGCAACGGCTATCTGTTCGAGGTTGCAAATCTTGCTTCCCTCGAAGACAGCCTGCATGATTTCTGCGAACTGGGCCGTGACCAGATTCAAGCCATGGGAAGTGCGGCACGACATACCATCGCCTCGCAATACTCTCCCCAGGCTGTCATGCCGGACCTGTTGGCCGCCTACGAATTGGCGGGGTTGAAATCCGAGCGCTCGATCAGGACAAAGGTCCAGTCATCCGCTGGATAG
Organism: Nitratireductor sp.; assembly: GCA_020441795.1. GTDB lineage: Bacteria > Pseudomonadota > Alphaproteobacteria > Rhizobiales > Rhizobiaceae > BOKV01. Next base: position 5,504 of record JAGRLM010000293.1, on the reverse strand, counting down.
GGACCAAGCAGATCAAGAAGCGTGGCGGAAAGCCTTTGCGACAATTCCCCGATCGGCAGGCGCGGGCTTTCCCTCAGAACCCCGGCAATCGCCGTTGGCATTCCGTCAAGCATGTCGGCACTGTCAGGCGCAAACCCGTCTGTAGCCATCAACAGTCGCTCGCCGCGCGCCAGTTGCAGCATCACCGGTTCGACATGGGTCTTCGGCAGCAATCCGGGCAGGCCTCCCTTGAGGCCAAGCGGACGCATTTCGCCATCAGGCGCAATGATCATCGGTGACGGATGCCCCGCAGTCGCCAGTTGTAGCCGGTGGTCGGGGAGCAGATCGGCAACAAGGATTGTGGCGATCAGGTCCCCGGCGACCCTTTCCTGATAGATAAGGTCGGACAGGGTTCCTAGAAAACCGGCAACGCCCGCAGATGATTGATAAGAGGTCCCGGCCATCAGGCCATAGAGCAAAGCTGCCTGAAGACGCGCTGGCATGCCATGACCCACGCAGTCTGCCAGCACAAAACGACGGCTCTCGATGCCAATGTCCACACGGCTGCCAAGATCGGCAAATACATCGCCACCGCCAGTGCTGGCCACGGCCGCGCCAGCCGCAATGCGGAAATCCATGGCACTTCCCGGCTCCCGCATCTCGACCAGCGGGCCAATGTTCCCGACTAGCCGGCGCGAGGCTCTGACCTCATGGGCATGATTGGCCGCAATTGCCTCACTGGCACGCTCAAGCAGTTCACGCGGGCGAACCGGCTTTTGAAGCACAGCATGGATGCCATGGCGCAAGCCGCTCTGGCGCGCCTTACCGCTCCTGTCGCCGGTCACGAATATGAACGGCATTTCCAATTGCGCATTTTCCGAACGGAAATCCTCCAGCAGGTCCGAAGTATTGCCATCTCCGAGATTGTAGTCGGCGATCACCAGGTCAAAGGATGAGCTGCCAAGGATTTCTTTTGCCTCGGCCAACGAGCTCGCGCAGCTCACATGCGCCATTTTCGACAATGTGGTGACAAACATTCCCCGCGTTGGCTCGTCATCCTCAACCAGCAGGATTGAGGGCTTTGCGCTCTTGGTCAGGCTGCGCCAAAGGCTCCATTTGTTGTAGCCTGCGCCATGCGCGGCAACATGTTCATAGGTGAGCCGGTCCACGGAATTGCGAATGAGCCACATGCCTCGCCCGCTTTCCGAAAGCGGATCCATCGGAGCCATCTGGCCCTGCGCCCAATACCGCTCGAAATCGTCGAAACGGTCACCGTCATCGGTCATTTCCACGCGCAGCATCGTGCCCTCGGCAAAAATCTGCATCGTCATCTGACCGGGCGGATTGGGTGAATAGGCAATGGCATTGGCGGCCAATTCGCTGACCGCAAGGCAGCAATCGTCAAGAACCTCCTGGCGAACCCGCAGCCCAAGCCTTTCTGCGGTGAACAGCGAACGCAAATGCCTGACATTGTCGAGTGTGGCACTTCCCTCGAAACGCGATATCAACATGATCAGTTGCCAGCCGACGAGTTGGCCGCAGCAACCGAATTCGGTCTTTTTGCAAAATGACGACTGAAGGCGAGCGCCTCACGCAGCGCCCGACGGTCGGGCCTGTATGCAAAGGCCGCCCAGCCATATGCCAATGCCGATGCCGGCTTGTTCATTTCATGCATCCATTGTGCCTTGGAAGTCAGGATGCGCGATCTTGCATGGCGCATGGCCCAGGCTTTCGCCCCCGCTTTCCTGTTGGCCTCCAGAACTATCTCCATGGCATTTGTCCTTGCTGCCCGGTTCGAGGTTTCGCTGCCTGGCCGCATCAGGTAGTGCATGGTGACCGCCGAAGAGACCGCCACCGGTCCCAATTTTGCCAGCCTCAACCACAAGTCCCAATCCTCTGCCGACGGCAAGTCTGGCGCAAAACCGTTTGCAATTCGCAAAAATTCGCTTTTTGCAACAACGCAGGATGTGCCGACCACATTGGTTGCCAGCAGTTCATTGCCCGCGTCGGCAAGCACGGAAAAACCGGTTCCTGCCGGTTGCCATTTCGGCTGCCAGTAGTCGAAAGCAGTGCTGCGACGGTTTCCCGCCATGTCGACATGGCGATAGTCCGTGAATGAGAACGCCACCTCCGGATTTGCTGCATGAAACAGTATTTCACGCGAAAGCTTGTCCTCAAGCCAGGTATCGTCAGCATCGAGAAACGCGATGAGATCTGATTTTGCGTTTTCTATCAGATAGTTACGCGCCCTGGCTGGACCAAGCCGGCCGCCTTTGAAAACCCTGACTCTCGGGTCTCTTTCGGCCATTTCCTGTAGCCATTCATAGGTGCCGTCGCTTGAACCGTCGTCACAGACCAGGATTTCGATATCGGCAATGTCCTGTGCGAATACCGAGGCAATCGCATCCGGCAAGAACGCAATGGCATTGTAGGCCGGAATAACGACTGAACATTGTGGCTTGGGCATCTTGCTGTCCTCTTCGTTTCAATTGGCACCAGCCTTGCAAGAGCGATGCCGAATTGAACGGAGCACATCATGGCTAGCAGCAAGAAGAAGATCGCCTATGTATTGTCAGCCTTTCCGGTCCTGTCCGAAACCTTTATCGGGAACGAGATACGGGCGCTGGAAGCGCAGGGCCACACCATAATTCCACTGGTATTCGACTTGCGCAGCGGTGTTGCCCAGCCCGATGACATGGTGCTGGCAAAGCGGGTCAATGTAATTGCCAATGTCTCCGCCGGGAGCGCACTGTCGATGTTGCCAAATCTGTGGCGCGCGCGGCGCTTCGCATTTGAACAGAAACTGCTCGCCCGGCGCTCCCTGCTATGGCATGCGCTCAAGATCGCTGCGGTTGCCAGAAGCAATGATTGCTCCCACATCCATGCCCATTTTGCAGGTGGCGCGGCCGCCCATGCCATCGCTGCCGCCCGCATTGCAGGATTGACGGTATCCTTCTCCTGCCATGGCCATGACATTTACGCCGAGCCGGAAGACCTTGCCGCGAAATTCACCAACACCGATGCAGTGGTATCGGTTTGCAATGAAATGCGCGAAGACCTGCTTGCAATGGGATGCAGCAAACCGGTGATGATGATTCCCTGCGGCACTGATCCCGACAGGTTCCAGCCAATTGCGGACGGCAAGATCGAGAACGGGCGACTGCTCTTCGTTGGCCGACTGGTGCCACAGAAAGGGCTGGATGACCTGTTCGCAGCAATCGGCCTGCTCAACGGAAAACTGCGCGTTCACCTCGATATCGTGGGCGATGGCCCCTTGCGCGACTATTGCGAGAGCGAGGCGGCAAGACTGGCTGACGAAGGCGGCCACGAGATCAAGATGCTGGGCAGCAGAACCGGCGAATGGCTGAAAGCCAATGCTCCGCATTATTGCGGCGTATGCCTGCCCTTCAAGACGGCGCCGGATGGCAGCCGCGACACGGGCCCGCTTGTGGTCAAGGAGGCAATGGCAATGCAACTCCCGGTCATTTCGACGGCCTATATGGGCGTCAAGGATACGGTGACTGCCGAAACCGGCATTCTTGTCGAGCCGGGCGATCCGCAGGCGTTGAGCAAGGCGATCCTGGAACTCGAAACTGCGGGTCCGCAGCAAAGACAGGCAATGGGCGTGACCGGCCGCAAACGGGTGCTCGACCACTTCACCCTGACGGCGCAGGCACAGGCCCTTTCCCGCTTGTTCGAATCCCTCCCCGAAGCGGTGCAGTCATGAAGCGGAACAGCGCCTTCAAGAGCTTTGCCACTTATGGTCTCGCAATCATCCTGATGAAGGGATTTTCCCTAATCACCATCCCGCTTGTCACCTCGATATTGACGCCTGCCGATTATGGCGAGCTGGATCTCGCTGTTAGCCTCGTCGAATTCACCTCGCTGTTTTGCACCCTCGGACTGGCTGAAATTCTCTACCGGTTCTGCGCGCCGACAGTTCAAGACAACAAGCGCCACCTCGCCGAACTGACTGGAACCGCGGTAATCGCCGGGGTCATTTTGCTGATCTGCGTCCAGTTTCTCGCGGCTCCGCTCTATCACCTCTTTGGCCTCAAGCTGAACATTGACGTGTTTCGGCTTTCGCTTGTCTCGGCAAGCCTGACCACATTCGTCGAATTGCCGCTCGCCTTCCTGCGAATGCGCGACAAGGCAGCCCTCTATCTGGGATTCGTGCTTTCGCGCACTGTCTTGCAGATCGTCCTGATGTGGCTCCTGCTTTCTGCCGGTTGGGGACCTGAAGGTGTGCTTCTGGCAAATGCACCAGTCCATCTGATGATTGGCGGTGTGCTGATGTACCTGCTGCTGCGTGAAACCGGCATTGCGTTCAGCCGTGAAATGGGCAGCAGACTACTGGTCTATGGCTTTCCGCTGGTCCTCTCCGGCCTGTCGATGTTTGCCCTTGGCACGGCTGACCGCTGGTTTCTTGCCGGTAATGTCAGCCGCGAGGAACTGGCGCATTATGCCATTGCCGCAAAACTGGCACTGGCCACCAGCCTGCTGATCCAGCCGCTTGGCCTGTGGTGGTATCCCAAGCGCCTCGGCATTCTGCAGGAAAGCAATGGCGTTGAACGCAATGCCGCCATGTGGACCATTGGCTTTGCCGTATTGTGCGCTGGTGGAACCATGCTCCACCTCTCCCTGCCCCTGTTTGTCGGCTGCGTATTGCCAGCAAGCTACGCTCCTGCCCTGCAATGGCTTCCCTGGCTCATCATCATTGTCGCGATGAACGAGATGGTCGGCCTTTCAAATGCGGGAGCATTTCTCGGCAAACGAACGATCAGTGTTTTCGGCGTCAACTTCACCGCGGCCATTCTGGTAATCACCCTTTACGCGGTGCTGATCCCTGCCCATGGGCTTGGTGGCGCAATTGCCGCAACGCTGGTCGCCCAGCTGTTTCGCCTGACAGTCTTTGCATGGCTATCGCGGAAAAATGCGCCGGTCCCGATAATCTCGGTATCAACCTTGCTGATTGCTTCGGCTTCGCTGCTTCCCGCATTCCTGTTGCCTTCCGGCGGCGGCATTGCAGCAACCATGGCAGCCCTTTTTGCTGTGCCGGTCCTGTCGCTCCTTGCCCTGGGATTCACCAATCCCTCGATGTTGCCCACTGTCACCAAGAGCCTCAATCATGCTTGAGGCCGCAGCAAGACCCGCAAAATATCCTGTCAATCTGCATACGGGATGGAAGACCGTCGTCGTCATCACCTGCTTTGCAGTCATCGGTGTCCTTCCGGCAATGGCAATCGCGCATCCTGCCCTTGTCGTGCCGCTTGCCGCTGCACCGCTCGGGTTGATCATCATGATGCGCATCCCGGTCTGGCTGGTACTGGGTTTTGTTGCTTTCACCTTTTTCCGGCTGCATGAGGCCATACCCGCCCTGCTTCCGCTGCGCATTCCCCAATTGCTGGCAATACCCACACTTGTGGTTCTTGTCTGGCATATCGGCATCAAGCAGAGCATCAAGCCCTTCTGGGGCAAGGAACTGACCGCTTTCGCGGTTTTCTTCTCGCTTGTCACCATCGGGA
>JAGRLM010000292.1 GCA_020441795.1 Nitratireductor sp. | reverse complement strand
TGCTTGTAGGGAAGCACGAACAGCAGGTCGATATCGGATCCGGGAGCGAGCGTTCCCCGCCCATATCCGCCGACCGCAACAACCGCCATGCGTTCCCCGGCAGAAGGGTTTGTAACGCGATAGACATGCGTCGTGGCAAAATCATAGACAACCCGGATCAATTCGTCCTGAAGCCATGACAACCGTTCGGCGCACAACGTTCCCTTGCCGTCCTGCTCCAGCAACAGCCGGGCTTTTTCCCTGCCTTCCTGATAGGCATTCTTGAGAAGCTTCAGCACCTCGGCGCGGATTTCGGGAGCAGAACCATCATGGCTTGCGGAAGTGAGATCGGTGAGCGCTCTGCGCAAGGCGTCGCTGTCTATGATCTGATTCGGGAAGTGTTCGGGCGCGTTCATGCCACTAGCTCTATCTTTGCACACCCGTTGAAGGCAAGTGCCAAGCGCTTTCAGGGCCACTGGCAGGCCTGCAGCTACTGACCCTGCGAGGGGCGTCCTGCACGATGGCGGTAACCGGGCATGGTCCAGCCGAAGATGAGCGCGCCACCACGCACAAACAGCGAAACCAGCCCCGCCACCAGAGCTGAAATTGCGGGCTCGACCCCCAGATTTTGCAGCAGTACAAAGCCGCTGGCACCCAGAAGTGCTGCCGTGATGTAGATTTCACGGCGCAGCAGGACAGAGGCTTCATTGCTCACCACATCACGCAAGATACCGCCGACAGTCGCGGTCATCATGCCGGTGACAATGGCAACCAGTGGCGAAGCTCCGGCTTCAAGGCCGCGCTGGGCACCCATGACGCAATAGGCGGCAAGACCAATCGCATCGAGCCACAGCAACAGCCGATAGCGATATTCCACCAGCGGCGCAGCGAAATAGAGTACTGTCGCAGTGGCGATGCAAACCATGAGATAGGCGGGATTGGTAACCCAGAAAACGGGTGTATTGCCGAGCACGAGGTCGCGAATGGTTCCCCCGCCAATGCCGGTCAGGCTCGCCAGGAAAAGGAAGCCGATGATGTCGAGTTGCTTGCGCGAGGCAGCAAGTGCACCGGTGGCGGCAAATACCGCGACACCGGCATAATCAAGCAGCTGGAAAAGGCTCACACCTGTGAACCGTCTGCCTCGCCGTTTTCGGCGGGTTCGCTTTCCCGCGGTGGCTGCTTCGGACCACCCTTGGAAACACCAACCAGGGCAGGGCGCAGCACGCGCCCGCCGATCACATAGCCGTCCTGGACCACCTGCAGCACGGTATTGTTGGGAACTTCCGCATCGGGGATCTCGAACATCGCCTGGTGGAAATTCGGATCGAAGCGCTCGTTGACCGGGGTGATTTTCTTGACGCCGTGTTTTTCCAGCGCCTGCAGCATCGAGCGTTCGGTCAGTTCCACGCCCTCGATCAGCGTGTTGAGGCCTGATTCGCCCTCCTGGCGGAGGTCATCGGGCAATGCATCCAGCGCGCGGCGCAAGTTGTCCGACACCGCAAGCATCTCGCGGGCAAAGCCTGCAATCGAATATTCACGTGCGTCCGAGACATCCTTCTGGGTCCGCCGACGCAGGTTTTCCATGTCCGCGGCAAGCCGCAGCATCTTGTCCTTCAATTCGGCATTCTCGTCCTCGACGCGCTGAAGCTCGGCATTGAGAAACTCCAGCGGGTTGGAAAAACCCTCGCCCGTCTGCTCGGCATCGGAGGTTTCGCCGGCCGTGTTTTCGGCCCGTGCTCCGGTTTCTTTCGCGGCTTCTTCGCCGTGATGTTCGGTTTCGTCCGCCATCATCGCATTCCTGTTCGGTGGTAATTGGAAATTCATGCCCGATATCGAGGTTGCGACATCAAAAATCAAGCCCTGACTGTCAGTCTTCGGGCTGTCCTTGGGCCGGTTTTCTAGCGCAGCAGCTTCGATACCACCTTGGCGGTGTAGTCAACCATCGGCACGATGCGGGCATAATTGAGCCTTGTCGGCCCGATAATTCCCAGTGCGCCGATCACTTTCTGGTTCTTGTCGCGATAGGGTGCAACCACCACCGACGAGCCGGAAAGCGAAAACAGCTTGTTTTCCGAACCGATGAAAATGCGCACGCCTTCGCCGTCCTCGGCAAGTTCGAGCAGCTTGAGGAAATTCTGCTTGGCCTCGAATTCGTCAAACAGCTGGCGCACCCGCTCCAGATTGTCGAGCGCGGTGATGTCACCCAGCAGATTCGCGTGCCCGCTGACAATCAGCGAACCCGGTTCCTTCTCGGCGCTGCCGGCCCAGACCGCGACACCTGCCTCGACCAGTTCGCCCGCAAGCGTGTCGATTTCCTGCTTTGCCCGCTCCCGCAACCGTGCAATTTCGGCCATGGCTTCGGAAATGGTCCGTCCGGCAATCTTGGCATTGAGATAGTTCGACGCTTCAACCAGTGTTGATGCAGTCACCCCGATCGGCAGCGGAATGATGCGGTTCTCGACCATGCCGTTTTCACCGACGATAACGACAAGCGCGCGTGTCGGCTCAAGCCTGATGAACTCGATATGCTTGAGCCGCAGGTCGGATTTCGCAGTCACCACCAGAGCAGCACTTCGTGAAAGGCCTGAAAGCAGCTGGCTCGCCTCGGTGAGCACCGAATCCAGCGTCCGCCCCTGCGAGGCTTCCTGCACCTTGGCCTCGATCGAATTGCGTTCTTCCGAGGACAGGTCGCCGATTTCGAGGAAGCTGTCGACGAAGAACCGCAAGCCCATATCGGTGGGCAGCCTTCCGGCGCTGGTATGCGGAGCATAGATCAGCCCCAGCACCTCCAGATCCTGCATCACATTGCGGATTGTCGCCGGTGACAGCGATATCGGCAAGGCGCGTGACAGGGTGCGTGAACCCAGTGGCTCGCCGGTTTCCAGATAGGTCTCGACGATCGAACGGAAGATATCCCGCGAACGCTGGTCGAGTTCGGAAATGGCATTCATCATGATGGATGGATCGCGAGACAACATGCTCATGGCAGGTCTTGGGCTTCCCACTGTATTTCTTCACAGGCACGATACAGGATCAGGCCTGCCCATTGCAATCACTGCCTTTGCCATAAGACTTTGCCAGCAGGCAGCATTCGCGCTACAAGCGCCGCGAAATCCACCTGATCGAGTTTGAAAACCGGAGAATTCCATGCGTCCTTCCCGCAGAGCCCCTGATGAATTGCGCGCCGTCACCCTTGAGCGCAGCTTTTCGAAACATGCGGAAGGCTCCTGCATGGTTCGCTTCGGCAATACCCATGTGCTGTGCACTGCCTCGCTGGAAGAGCGGGTCCCGCCATTCCTGCGCGGTGGTGGCAAGGGCTGGGTCACCGCGGAATACGGCATGCTTCCCCGCTCCACCAATGACCGCATGCGCCGCGAGGCAGCCAGCGGCAAGCAATCGGGCCGCACGCTGGAAATCCAGCGCCTGA
>JAGRLM010000291.1 GCA_020441795.1 Nitratireductor sp. | reverse complement strand
TCATATGAAACATCGCCGATCCGCAATCCGTATTTGCCACCGACCGACAAGCGCTCATTGAGTGCATAGTCAAAATCTGCCGAAAGGATGTGGCTGCGCTGCCGTGGCCCGTTGTCAACATTCTGCGCATTGACCTGTTGCGCGCCCGGCAGGTCATGTAGATAGGTATATTTGAACAATGCGTTCAGCCGGTCATTGTCAACGGGTCTGTAGGCGAAGCCGATGCTGCCCTCGATATAGTCTCCGTCGAGTATCGTGTCCTGGCCGGATTGCGAAATTGCCGCGTCAATGCTCGCAAGGAACCGCCAGTCCTGCGAATAATCCAGGCCTGACTTTGCGGTAACGAGATAGGTGTTGCGATCACGCGCATCGTCGGAAAGTCCGTTTTCGAATCGCGCTTCAAGCCGGAGCGAGGCGCTGCGGCCATCGCCCTTGTATCCAACGACACCTGATGCAGCAATCCGGTTGAAATCGCCATTCTTGGCATCGCGGATTTCACCCGCTTCCACCCCGCCACTGATCTTCCATTCCGGGTCCGGCGTATAGGTCAGCCCATAGGTATGCGTGAGCGAACGCTGCGAGCCGATGAGATCGTAATTCTCTTCGGACCGCATGGACAGTGAATCGCTGAGCTTGCGTGTGGCACCAAAGACCACAGCCCCGTAATCCGACGAAAACGGATTATAGGCGTCAAGATCGCCGGCCGTGGTGTCAGGCGTCATTCTGTACCCGATGTGATAGCGGTCGGATTCCGTCGGATTGTAGGCGAGCGAGGCGAGGAGGCCAATTCCACTGGTGCCATACGAAACTTCAGCGGAACCGGTGATCTTGTCGGTAAAGTCCTTTTCGGCACCTATGCCAATTCGGTCGTTGCGTTCGCGGCTTCCGCTTCGCGCCGCTGTCACCTGGCCGATGGCCCAGATATCAAGTGTTTCCGAAACCTTGTGGTCAACCCGGATTCCGGTGTCGGTGCGCGATCCATTGCCGTCGCTCCCCGTCGAACCGTTGACCAGAGAATGATTGGCCCCAAGTGTCACGGACCAGCGATCATTGAGCCGGTGATGCAACTCGGCTGACCCTTCCTGGCGGCGGCTGCCATTGCCGCTGATGGTCTCGTCATATCGCAGCGCCATTCTGGTAGTATCATTGCTACCGATTTCGGCGAATGCTCCCCAGATGCGTTCGCTGTTGGTAAGGGTCTTGCCGGGCGCATTATAACCCTTGTCGCCCTGCTGATAGTGAACCCCGACAGAACCCTGAATGGCACCGCCGGAAAGGTCTGCGAGATCCAGCACGGCCTTCGCCCGCCAGGCATCGGCATCGCCTGTATTGGCTGGCAATGCGCCGGTGGTATCGAAAATGAATCCGCCATCCGTCGAGGTAACCGCGCCAAAGCCGTTGCCGTTGCTGCGCGCCCATTCGAACTCGAAATAGGTTTTCGCGGAATAGCGCAATACAAGGTCTGCGCCATACAACAACTGGTCAGCCTGCCCGGTATTCTCGCTGATACCGGTCAGTCCGAGACGAACATGGTCGTTGAGCCAGACCTGGGCCCTGCCGCCATAGCTGTATCCGTCGACACTGCTGGCAGCTGGCGAATATTCATAATTGACGACCAGATGGTTCTCGTTGCCGCCCAGTGTCGGGGAAAGTACTGCCCCGCCCGACGACACGGTTGACGCCAGCGGATCGGCAAGGATGACGATCCCCTGAATATAGTCCATTTCGTAATCCGTACCGGCACGCAGTGACTTGCGTACCACGACCAGCCCGGTGACTGAGTCACGCTCTTCGATGAAAAGCTGCTCTGAGCCGATGGTGATATCCTGGCGGCGCAGGAAATAGACCGAACCGCCGGTCCCGCGAAATTCGTCGCGCTGCGGCAAGGTGCCCGGCTGTGCGGCAAAGGCCGAGAGACTGCCCGCCGTTTCACCCATGGACGTGGTGGCCTTGCTCCTCAGCTCTGCACTTGCGCCATAGAGGCCGCGGTCAAAACGCACCAGTTCAACGCCATTGAATGAGGTGCGGAAATTGCCCCACATTACCCGGCTCTTGCCCTCCTCGATGCGGATATAGAATTTTCCGGAAGTTGGCGCATCCTCGAGCGTGGTCGAATCGTCTCCGTAAACCGCATAATAGTCGTCAGGATCAAGCCGACGCAGCAACTGCCTGGGGTCCTTGGCATCGAGATTGGTAAACATCGAGCCCAGATCCTGCTCACGGGTATCCATGGCGGCAGTAATGAGATAGCGCCCCTGCACCTTGCCCTTCAGATAGAAGGCAACACGCCCCTTGCGATAGACACTGTCATATTCTCCCGGTGCAGCCGGTGTCAGCAGCTTGCTGTCCCTGCCAAGGCGCTTGCCAAGCGTGACATCGGCAATGCCGACATAAAACCAGTCGCTGGCCGGAATTGATATCTCGCGTTCGATTTCCAGGCCCTTGCCTTCGCCGGGCTTGCGCACCGAAACTCCAACCACATGATTGCCGGATTGAAGTATGGTGGCTGACGCGAACGACCCATCCGGGTCGACAGGCACTTGCCTTCCAAGCACATCGACCAGATACCCCACAGGCACATTGTGCCCATAGACGGTAACCTTCCCGCCATTGATGGGAATGTTTGAAACCGCGGTTCGATCCTCACCCTCGCCCAGCGCAGAAACCTTGCCCTTGGATTCAAACCGCTCATCCCCGCCATTGATGCGCAACCCCAACGGAAAGGTTTCGTCAAACCGCCCGCCCGCATCATAGACACGCAGGGTATAGACCAGTTCGTCATTGTCGCTGTAGCCAACGGGAGGCAGCCAGTAGGCATCACCCTTCTCGTCAACCGGAACGGTTTCCAGCGGTATTGCAACAGCACCGGGAGAGGCCTTGTCCAGCTTGTGATATATCCGCAGTTCCGCCCGCTCGATCCATTCGCCATAGTTCCAGCTTGCGTGAAACGCGACGGGCTTGTTTTCCTGGATGGTATGACGCTCGGGGACGATGGAAACATTGAGCTGGCGCGAAATATCCAGGCCGTCATATTTCACCTGAATTTCCACCTGGTTCAGCAATTCCGGACCGCCTTGCGGCAACAGGCCGGAAAACTCCTCGCCCCCGATCGAGATCTTCAGTCCCGCATTTTCCGCTGGCTGCAAGGTACCACCCTTGTCTGCGGCCTGTTCGGCATTGAGCAGGAAATCAAGCTGGCTCTGGCAAGCCTGTCCGGGCAAACAGTCCGCCCGCGCGGGGTTGGTCAGCGCAAACGCCAGAAGTCCGCCCAGGATCACTATCCCGGGCAGACTCCTGAACCCTGCCGTCCCGCCAAAGACCGGCCTGATACAAACCCCTGCTAACATTTTGTTAGGATCGCCCCGAAACCTTATTTTACGGTTAATAAACCGTATATATCCGCCGCTGCTTTCATTGATTTCAGTCGGTTATCTGTCGCTCCACCTTCAATTCGTATGGTCTGCGTTTTGCCTCCCAGGCCTTCTTCAGAAGGGCTTCAACCGCGTTGATTCGCTCTCCCCTGAGAGCTTGGCCAGCCTTGCCCTGATAGCTGATCCGCAGCTGGGATATTTCCGTCTCAAGGACATTGATCAGATTGGCCATGGACAACAGCGCGTCCCGCTTGAGGTTGAGCGAATTGCCCTCGAACGACTCATCGCTGAGTTCAAGCCGCACCAGCCGGGCTTTGGCGGCGCCAAAATTCAGCTTCGACAACTTGCCTCTGGTCAGCCGAATGACGCGCGGATTCTCGGAGGTCACCGAATAACCATCCGGCAGGGTGCGCGGATCGAGTTTCATCTCGAAATTCGAGCCAATGTTTTCGTCCGGAATCATTGCGCATGTAACGTGGAACCTGCCTGCCTTGTCGGTAGTGACCAGCAGGCCCTTGACCGTCGCAAGTCGCACTCCGGGAAGACCAGCCTCGCCATCCTGCAGATACCCGTCACGGTTCTTGTCGTCGAAGACCTTGCCGATGACTTCCGAGCAATCGAACACCGGTTCGGTTTCCCGCTCGACTACGGCCTGGGCAAGGTTGGAAATCATCGAACCATTTGAAGGATCGCGAACAAATCCGTAATTGATGAATTGTGATCCGCTGGCCGCAGCACCGACAACAAGGTTGAATGTCAGGGTCACAGTCGTGCCTGCAGGCATGGATTGCCCGCTCCAGACCAGTTCATTGCCGGTGCGGACAGGCTCGACAGGCACGGAATCAATTCTTGCAGAGCCTGAGACATAGCTGAAGCCGGCTGGCATTCGGTCAACGATATCAACACCGGAAAAGCCGGTGGCAAGGTTGTTCGAGACGGCTATCGTATAGGCAATGACGTCGCCCAGCCGCGCCGAAGTGACATTCGCCGTCTTTCGGGCGAACAATTCGCCGGAGCCCACGGGCTTGATGATACTGACCGGCACCGAGGATGAAACAGCTGGAATGGGGCTTGCGTCGAGTGGCGACACGCCACTCACGGTAATCGAATTGTTGTAATTGCCATTGGCGACATCCACCAGCAACTGCAATTCGAACTCAACGCTCTCACCCGGCAGCAAGTCTCCACCCGAAGTCAGCAGCATCGTGTTGGTGTCGCCGTCGAAGAACGGATTGACGACAGCCCCGAAACCGACCGGCGCGGCGGTAATCACGCTGGAAACGATCTGGAAATTGCCCGCCCCGAATACCGCCTTGAGGTCGTCGCTGACCTGGACCTCGTCGACCCGCTCATTGCCGCTGCTCGTGGCGGTCATTGTGTAGGTAATGAGCGAGCGTCCGTCAGGCTGCAGGACAGGCCCGTTCGCAACCTGCTTGCTGGCGCTCAATTGCGGAGTACCGCAGAGCTGCATCGGAATGTTGTTGTTGAAGATGATCGGGTCATCGACCTCGAAAGTGAAATCGAGATGGAATGGATTGGCACTCGCACTGAAATCGGAAAGGATCCCGGTTGCGCCAATCTCGCCAGCACCCAACACAGCCGGATTTGCCGGCAGCAGGCTGGTCGCATCGAGCGGTGGCGAGGCAAGTCTGTTGGTGCTGGCGACGCCGCCCGGAGGCAGGGTATAGCTAAGCCGGTAATCCCCCGGCGCTGTTACATGGAACTGGTAATTGCCGTCACTTCCGTCACGCACAACGGTGACATTCGCGCCCGAGCCAATACCGGTCTGTGAACCCCCAGCAGTGAGATTCTCGACTGTGATCTGCCCGCCGGCAAGGATCCGCCCATCAGCCTCGCAATAAAAGACACCCGTTGGATCGTAGTCACTGGCATCGACTATGCCATCGCCATCGCGGTCGTTCACAGAGGATTCGATTGTGTTCGGCGCGCCATCCCCATCGGGATCCGTGATGCTCAACACGGTCGGGTTCCTGTCCAGCGTATCGCCTGGTGTCAGCGTCGGATCGTCAGATGGTATGGCTGTTGGCGTTTCCGTGGAACTGCCATAGGCCGTGTTGTGGAATGCGATTGAGCCAACCTTGCTGTTGACAATTGCGCGAACGAAAATATCGCCACTTTGTCCTGGCATCAGTTGCGGATCCCCGCCGAGCAATTGCAGGTCACTGACGCCATCAAAGCCCGGATTGACGAAACCGGTACCGGCAAAACCCGAGAAAGTGACGACAGGCGCGCCTTGCATGGTCGACGACACAAAAGTGGCGGCAAGATCGTCTTCTATCCGGATATTGGTCAGCGACACCGTGCCTATATTGAAGACAGTTATCCGGTAGGTGATATCAAACTGGCCCGGGAACAATTCGTTCACCGAATCAACCACCTTGTGCATGTGCATGCTGGGCGTCGCCGAAATGGCGACTGCGCCGCTCGCGGTCTGGTCCGGCAACTGGGTGCTCGATACGGTGACCGTGTTGTCAATGTCTCCATCGCCACCGCCATTGGTGTCGAGATCGCTCTGAAGGATCGTATAGGAGCCGGAATATATCCACGTCTCGCCTGTATCGATCGTTGAATTGCTGTTGGTGTCGCCGGACTGGTAGGTCAGCGCCACGCCTGGATCTGAAACGGAAATCCCGGTCAGGCTCACATTGCCGGTATTCGCAACATTGACTGTCCAGGTGATTGTGTCATTGGCCGACAGGCCAGGCGTACCGTCATCATCGTTGAGCGTCCCCGTCTTGGTCACGGACATTGCCGGGCCAGCCGGAGCCACCGGTACGCTCACGCTGGACGGGTTGGATGTCACCGTCACAGCATTTGAACTGCCGAATGCCGTTGCCTGGTTGGTAATTGCAGCAACGGCCGTTTGCACTTGCGCCACGATCAGCAGAACGGCAAGCGCCAGCGCCGCCGGAGACTTTCGTCTCCAGCGGGCCAGGCCCGTTCCCCAGATATCGCGGCGCAAATGCGTCATGTCAGGTCCAAACCTTTTCCGCGCTTACTGGGCGTCGAATTCGGCCTGGGTAACTTCGTGGTAGTAGGTAAACTGGACAGTCGATCCGACACCGATGGTCTCATAAGTACCGTCCGCGCCATCATCCGAGTTCGCCCCGAAGCTTGCAGGCGTGGTGACTGCGATGTTCCATTCTCCAATGGAAGTACCAAGAGGTCCGGCAAATGCGCTGGAATCGAAGGTCGCTGCACCTGGGTCACCTGCTTCATGCGTATCCGAGATGTAGATGTTGGAAACAGGCACGTTGCCGGTATTGGTGACCGAATAGGTATAGGCAATCACGTCACCAACATCCGCCGAAGACGCAGTTCCGCCATCGAGCGTGAACGAGTAGTTCTTGACGAGTGAAAGACTTGCAACCGGAACGATGCCCGTGGTTGCGGTGGCCTGCTCTGCCACCAGCATGGTGAAGGTATCGGAATCAGCCGTTGCATTGTTCACGACGCTGTTGGCCGGATCGGCCGCCGCAGCACCACGATAGGCATCGGCGTCAGACAAGGTGTAGGTCGCTTCGAAGATGACCGTCTGGCCAGGCGCAAGACTTGCAGCCGTTCCCGACCCGCCAAGAACTTCAGTAGGACCGGAGGTGAAGGAACCCGTTCCCGCCACGCCATCGAAGGTCGGACCTGCATCGTTGATCACGACATTGGTCTCGGTGATGTTGCCGGAGTTCGTGACCGTATAGCGGTAGACAATGGTGTCGCCGCCATCCGTTGCAGACGCGTTGGTGCCTGAAGTCTGCGTTGCCGCAGCAAACACTGCCTTGGCAATATCGAGATTGTGGTCAGGCGTCGCTACCGGAACATCGACCTGTGACGAGGTTGCAGTAACAGGATTTCCTCCGAAGGAACCGTTGACGGTCGCCGTGTTGGAAATGTCCGCGAATGCGGGGTTGGCCGCAAACATGCCGGTGATCAGTGCCAGCGTACCGGCTATCCGTGTCGTGGTTGAAAGAAGTGCGGTCTTGTTGGTCCTGATCATCGTGGTTTCCCCCTTGGTCTGCTGGTCTGTTTCGCTATTGGTGTCGAGGCCTGAAGCCCGGTCCTGAATTTGCTTTGGCATTTGTCTTGTCCGTTCGATCCGGTTTGAATT
>JAGRLM010000290.1 GCA_020441795.1 Nitratireductor sp. | reverse complement strand
CGATGATGAAATTGTTGATCGGCATGACGCGCGAAGCGACCGATTTTTCGAGATCACCCAGATAGCCATTGCAGGCAATGATGCAGTGATCGGCAACGACACTGCCATTGCGGGTCAGCACGGTGACCTTGTCACCGCGCCTGATCTCCATGACTTCGCTGCGCTCGCAAAGGCGCACCCCCATGGCAACAGCCGCGCGCGCCAGCCCAAGGGCGTAGTTGAGCGGATGAATGTGGAAGGAATCGGTATCGAGCGTTCCACCAAAATAGCCCGGACTGCCAATCAGCGAGCGAATTTCCTCGCGATCCACAAAGCGGATATGCGGATAGTCATAAGTGGTGTTGAGCTTTTCGGCATAAGCCCGGCTATGGGGAACGAAACGCTCGCGATGATCGGCATGGATGATGCCCGGCACCGGTTCGCAGTCGATCTGATGGCGGGAAATGAGATCGCGAACGGCTTGTTTCGATTCTTCCGCAAGGTCCCAAAGCCGGCGCGCCATCGCGTCACCAAGCATTTCCTCGAGTGCGTCCTGGTCTAGGCGCTGCCCGGTGCCGACCTGCCCGCCATTTCGCCCTGACGCGCCCCAGCCGGCACGGTGCGCGTCGAGCACCATCACATCATACCCTGCCTCGCGCAGATGCAGCGCTGCAGAAAGGCCGGTATAACCGGCTCCGATGATGCAGACATCTGCCCTTTCATCGCCCAGCAGCGAAGGCTGCTCCTCGAATGGATGGGCGGTTTCGGCATACCAGGAAGGCGGATAGCGGCCTTCCCGGTCATTTGCATGCAGCAGTTCTATGGGCATGGATCACACGTTCAGCAGCAGGTGCTCACGCTCCCAGGGGCTGATAACGCGCAGATAGTCCTCGAATTCGCGCATCTTGATATTCTCGTACATGCGACAGAACTCCTCGCCGAGCAGTTTCCTGAGCTTGGGGAATTTCTGCATCTGCCGCAATCCCTCGAACAATTCGCGCGGGAGCGCGTGTGGCAGGGCATAGGCGTTGCCGGAAAGTTTCTCGCGTGGTTCGATCTTGTCGATCATCCCGAGATAGCCACAGGCAAGACATGCTGCCATCGACAGATATGGATTGGTATCCATGCCAACGACACGATTCTCGACCCGCCTTGCCGCAGGTCCGGATGTCGGTACCCTGAGCCCGGTGGAGCGGTTGTCCTCACCCCATTCGAGATTGATCGGTGCAGAAACACCGGGCACCAGGCGGCGATAGGAATTCACATAAGGCGCCAGCAGCGAAATGATGCTGGTGAGATAGTGTTGCTGTCCACCGATGAAATGGTGGAAGAGATCGCTTGGCGAGCCGTCCTCATTGCTGAAGACATTCTCGCCGGTGCGCGAATTCACCACGCTCATATGCAGATGCATGGCGCTGCCCGGTTCGCCTTCCATCGGCTTGGCCATGAAGGTTGCATAGCAATTGTGCTTGAGAGCCGCCTCGCGAATGGTGCGCTTGAAGGTAAAGACCTGATCGGCCAGCAAGAGCGGGTCGCCATGATTGAGATTGATCTCGATCTGACCCGCGCCACCCTCCTGGATGATCGTGTCGATCTCCAGGCCCTGCGCCTCGGCATAGTCGTAGATGGTGTCAATGACGGCGGTGTATTCATCGATTGCCGCGATCGAATAGACCTGACGCCCGGCACCCTGGCGACCGGAACGGCCAATGGGTGGCTCAAGCGGGATATCGGGATCGACATTCGGCTTGGTCAGATAGAATTCAAGCTCGGGTGCGATGACCGGCTTCCACCCCTTGCGCTTGTAGGCGGCAAGGATTTTCTTCAGGACGTAGCGCGGTGCAATCGTTACCGGCTCGCCGGAAAGGGTCTCCATGTCATGGATGATCTGGATCGTCACGTCCTCCGCCCAGGGAGAGGCTACGGCCGTGTCGAGGTCCGGCTTGAGAACCATGTCGGTCTCGGTCCAGGATTCCTCGGAATCATAATCCGAATATTCGCCGGTGATGGTCTGGTAAAAAATCGATATCGGCAGGAAGGAGCGTTCGAGATCAACGAATTTGCGTGCCGGCATGACCTTGCCGCGGGCAATGCCTGCAAAGTCGCCAATGATGCATTCGACCTCTTCGACAACGCGACCATCCAGCCAGATGCGGGCTGATTCGGGAAGATGCTCGGACCAGTCTAAAATAGCCTTGCGGCTCATGGGATGTTCCAGTTTCTTGATCAATGGATGTTGCACCACACCTTTCGGCATGTGCGATTGGCAATGTCGTCTTTTTGGCTGTCGGTTGCAAGTGTCACGAGAGGGGCGGGATGGACGGCGCAAAAGGCCCCGNNCCGTAAAAACCCCTTGGAATTCATGGCATCATGCCTTTAATGTTGAATTCAGGTCTCAATCAAAAAAGGGGAATGACCAATCCATGAAGAAATCAAACATCATTCTTGCCGCCATTGCGCTGGCTATGTCCGGCACAGTCGCCGTTGCCCAGGAAGTCAGGGTCTACAACTGGTCCGACTATATCGATGACTCGATCCTCGAGGATTTCAAGAAGGAAACCGGAATAACCGTCGTCTATGACGTGTTCGATTCCAACGAGGTGCTTGAAACGAAGCTGCTGGCCGGTTCGACAGGATATGACGTGGTCGTTCCTACTGCATCCTTCCTCAGCCGCCAGATACAGGCTGGTGTCTTCCAGAAGCTGGACAAGGCCAAGCTGCCCAATCTTGTCAATATGTGGCCGGAAATCCAGGAGCGCACCGCTGCCTATGGCCCGCTGAATGATTATTCGATCAACTACATGTGGGGCACGACCGGCATTGGCTACAACACTGCCAAGATCAAGGAAATCCTTGGTCTCGATGCCATCACAAGCTGGGATGTCGTGTTCAAGCCGGACAACCTTGCCAAGCTCAAGGATTGCGGCGTGATGATGCTGGATGCTCCGGACGAGATCATTCCGGCAGCGCTCAACTATCTGGGAATTGACCCCAATACCAGCAATCCCGACGACCTGCAGAAAGCCGAAGACCTGCTGTTGCAGATCCGCCCGTCCGTGCAGAAATTCCATTCATCGGAATATATCAATGCCCTTGCCAATGGCGATATCTGCCTTGCCGTGGGCTGGTCCGGGGATATGCTGCAGGCACGCGATCGTGCGGCTGAGGCTGATGCCGGTGTCGAGATTGCCTATGCCATCCCGGAGGAAGGCGCACTGATGTGGTTTGACCAGATGGCCGTCCCCACCGATGCGCCGAATGCCGAGAACGCGTTCAAGTTTCTCGACTACATGATGCGCCCGGACGTGATTGCCAAGGCCTCGAACTATGTGTTCTACGCCAATGGCAACAAGGCTTCCCAGCCGCTGCTGGAAAAGGACCTCATCGAAGATCCGGCGGTCTATCCGGATGAGGCCACGCTGAAGCGCCTCTATGTGAAGCTCGCCTATGATCCCAAGACACAACGCCTTGCCACAAGGCTGTGGACGAAAGTCACCACGGGGCAATAAGGACCACGAGGGCGGCCCGGCAACGGACCGCCCTTTTCTTCAGGCATTTGTTTGAACGCCAGACCAGGTTGATTGGACGGGGATTTCCATGAGCACCGCAACGACTGCACCGAC
The DNA here is from genome assembly GCA_020441795.1 of Nitratireductor sp. GTDB lineage: Bacteria > Pseudomonadota > Alphaproteobacteria > Rhizobiales > Rhizobiaceae > BOKV01. The sequence goes on along the minus strand of JAGRLM010000290.1, from coordinate 315 downwards.
CGCGCCAGCGGCAAAACCGGCGGGCCAACCGCAAGTATTCGCACCCTGGAAGGATGCCGGTGCCAAGCCACTCATCGAATTTGTCGATGTGCGCAAGGATTTCGGTGACTTCACCGCCGTGAACGGCGTGTCCCTGAAGATTTTTCCGCGCGAATTCTTTGCCCTGCTCGGCCCTTCGGGCTGCGGCAAGACCACCCTGCTGCGAATGCTGGCGGGCTTCGAAACGCCAAGTTCGGGCAAGATATTGCTCGATGGCCAGGACATATCGAAAATCCCGCCGAACCAGCGGCCCATCAACATGATGTTCCAGTCCTA
>JAGRLM010000289.1 GCA_020441795.1 Nitratireductor sp. | reverse complement strand
TTGCCACAGGTGCAATTGTCGCTGTGCCATGTGCCAGTGCTGCAACAGCCTGTGCGCCACCGATACGATAGATCTCGTTGACACCGGCCAGACTGGCTGCTGCGAGCACCAGCGGATTGACAACGCCATCGGGCGTGGGAACCACCATGACGATACGCTCAACCCCGGCAACAACGGCGGGGACAGCATTCATGAGCACGGAACTGGGATAGGAAGCTGTTCCGCCAGGCACGTAGAGCCCCACCGATTCCACTGCTGTCCAGCGTGAACCCAGTTCAACGCCGATTGGGTCGACATAGCGATCATCGGCGGGCATCTGGCGCTGGTGGTGCGAGCGAATGCGATCACGCGCAAGCTCAAGAGCGGCCAGCGTCTTTGCCGGCACTGTGGCGAGCGCTGCATCAATCTCTGCCTTTGAAAAGGCAAGGCCTGCTGCCGTCAGGTCCATCCTGTCGAAGCGAGCGGTATAGTCAAGAACTGCTGCATCGCCACGATTTCGAACATCCGCAATGATGGCGCGAACCGTCGTGTCAACGTCCTCGGAAATTTCGCGCTTCATGGCCAGAAGCTCGCGAAAGCGCGCTTCAAAACCGGGATCGGAGCTGTCGAGCCGTGTAACCATGCTATGCCTCGGCAGGAAAAGGGTTCAGCTGTCGTTTTCGGTGTCGGGATGGCCGGGCTTCGACCCGGTTTCCCAGGCGGCCGCCATATCGGACAATTGCGCCTCTACGCATTCCACCTCGAGACGGATTGCGGCAGAGCCCGAAAAGACCAGTTCAAGTGTTCCGGCGGGCCGTTCGCCCGGCTTGAAAACCGCGGCGAGCAGCGAGAGAACCTGGTCCTTGCGCCTGAAATCGAAGCCGGTGGACGAGACCTTGAGAACGCGTTCGAAATGCAGCACGGAGCGACGGCGCTCAAACTGCCTCGACTTGTCGGCGGCTTCCCAGACAAACCGGTTCATCGCAACAACAAAGCGCTTTTCAGCCGGGTAATAGCCGATATCACCCGCTTTCAGGACAGCGTCCTGAATATGGGCGGAGATCACTGCGAGATCTTCTTCGTCAAGGGCAATGAGTTTCAGGCGGTTCATTACTGGGACCTGTCATGGCGAACGAATTGGAGGAATGCGACCGGACCAGCGGCCCATGGCTTTCCAGCCAAGGTGTTATTGAGTTTCGCCCGTCAATGCAACTGCGTGAGCCTTGTCTGCAAATATTGGATCAGGCCGATACCCGGCGAATATTGGCGCCACAATTGGTAAGTTTCTCTTCCAGCCGCTCAAATCCGCGATCAAGGTGATAGACCCGGTTGACCGTGGTCTCACCCTCGGCCACCAGTCCGGCAATCACCAGCGATACCGATGCGCGCAGGTCAGTCGCCATCACGGGTGCGCCAGTAAGGTGCTGCACACCTGTAACGATTGCCGTTTGGCCATCCAGTGCGATACGGGCCCCCAGGCGCGCCAGTTCCTGAACATGCATGAAGCGGTTTTCAAAAATGGTTTCCGTGATCCGTGATGTGCCGCCAGCCCGTGTCATCAGCGCCATGAACTGGGCCTGCAAGTCGGTCGGAAATCCGGGAAACGGCTCGGTGGTCACATCGACAGGCTGAATGTCGGAACCATTTCGGGCAACCCTGATACCATCATTGCGAACGTCAATGGTGGCACCGGCAGCGCGCAAGACATCCAGCGCATTGTCCAGAAGGCCAGCCTCGGCACCCTGCAGCAATACATCCCCGCCCGTCATTGCCACTGCCATTGCATAGGTGCCGGTCTCGATGCGGTCCGGAAGCACCGAATGGCGGGCACCATGCAACTCGTCCACTCCGTCAATGGTAATTGTGGAAGTGCCTGCACCCGAAATCTTCGCGCCCATGGCAACAAGGCATTTGGCGAGGTCGACGACTTCCGGTTCGCGAGCGGCATTTTCGAGCACCGTTTCTCCCTTTGCCAGGGTGGCTGCCATCATTGCCACATGGGTCGCACCAACCGACACCTTGGGGAAGCGGTAGCGGGTTCCACGCAGTCCGCCCTTTGCCGATGCGACAACGTAACCTGCCTCGACATCCATGTTGGCACCCAAGGCCTGCAGGCTGTCGATGAACAGATCAACGGGACGGGTGCCGATGGCGCAGCCACCGGGAAGCGATACGCGTGCCTCATGCATTCTGGCAAGCAGGGGGCCAATGACCCAGAAACTGGCACGCATGCGCGAGACCAGCTCATAGGGCGCGGTGGTATCGACGATTTCGCCCGCCCGGAAATGAACCGTGCGGCCCTCGCCGCCATTCTGGCCGAGCCGCTTGCCCTCGACCTTGTAGTCGACGCCATGATTGGTGAGGATGCGAATGAGGGATTCAACGTCTGCCAGATGTGGCAGATTGTCCAGAATGAGCTTGTCGCTGGTCAGGAGCGATGCGATCATCAGGGGCAGCGCAGCATTCTTGGCGCCTGAAATCGGAATCACGCCATTGAGCGGGCCATTGCCCGTTACCACGATCTTGTCCATAAACAGTGCTTTCCGGTCCGATGCGGCCTGTGGCCAGAAGTCCCCGCCACCATGCCTGACATGGCTCCACCACAACAGAGCCGACAATTCCGGCAATTCAGGTTTTGACGAACCATGAAACGCGCCAGCGCCGGTTTAGAGCAAAGCCGGGGCTGCATCAAGGCGCAGGTGTAAAGCTTTCATTTACGGTAAATCAGGCTGTGGGCGACTGGCAGGCACAGTCAGTCGTCGCCGCCTGCGGTGCTTGCTGGCGGGTTTGATGGTGAGCGCACCAATTTGGGTGCCAGGCGGTCGGACCGGCGTCTGGTTTCTGCAGCATCGCCATTTTCGGGCTCGGCATGGCGGATTTCCTTGCGTCGCGCCAGGTTTTCACGCAGCGCGTTGCGAAGCCGATTTGCCCGCACCTGATTTCCGTCTTTCGATGCCTGTTTTGCCATGGCAGTGAATTCCAACTCGAACTTGCCTGTTCCCGGTTTCAACAAAGGTGCAAACAAGGTGCCAATCCCTGCTTGCAACAATGGCTACCATGTGGCAAAAGCCACCCGTCTTCAACAGACCATTTGACCAGCGCTGTGGTAGCTCAGTGGTAGAGCACTCCCTTGGTAAGGGAGAGGTCGAGAGTTCAATCCTCTCTCACAGCACCATTCCTTTCGATCCGAGCCTAGCGCTTTGCATCACTCAAGGTGCGGATCAAATCCGGTGCCATATTTGCCCTGGATTATCCGAACAGCCGCTCCCATAGCGCAATTCCCCAGGCACCGGTACAGATCAGCGTCAGCATCAGGACCGCAGCAGAGCCGCAATCCTTGGCGATGCGCACCAGATCGTCTGAATCCCTTGTCACTCGGTCGGCAAGTTTCTCGATGCCGGTATTGAGGAGTTCGACCGCCAGCAGCAGTGCCAGCACTCCCCAAAGCAGCAGCAGCCGCCATGGATCGCTGGTCAACAGCAAAGCCGCCGGCAACGATACGGCGAGGACGATCATCTCCTCACGCAATGCCGCCTCGTTGCGGAAACCCCATTGAAGTCCGGCCAGCGAATTGAAGAAGGCCTGTAAAATCCGTTTCATGACGCGCGAACCATGCTTGCTGGCAAAGGGCTATTCTTCGCGGAACGCTTTGGCAAAACTGTCCTGGATTGGCCTGACCAGATATTCGAGGAAAGTCCGGTCACCGGTCTTGATATAGGCTTCGACCGGCATGCCTGGATAGATCTGGTCCTTGCTGAGGCCTGCGGGCAGTTCCTTTGCCATTTCCAGCCGTGCCACATAATAAGGTTCGCGATTGTTTGGATCGACAAGGCGGTCAGCCGAAAGATAGATCAGCTTGGCTGGCACCTGCGGTGTGGTGCGGTTGTTGAGGGCCGTCAGTCGCAATTCCGCGTCCTGGCCGACCTTGACAGAATCAATGTCACGCGGGGAGATGCGGGCATCAATTATGAGTTCATTGCCGGTAGGCAATATCTCGACCACAGCCTCACCCGGACGCACAACACTGCCTACGGTATTCTTGGAAAGTTTCACGACAACGCCATCGGCGGGTGAGCGAATGATCGAGCGCAACAGAATGTCATCGCGCGAGCGCAATTGTTCGCGAAGGTCGGAAAGCCGCGAGCGAATATCGTTGATCTGTGTCGAAGCCGTCTCGCGCCGTGTAGCAGAAAGACCGATGCGCTGTTCCTCGATTTCGGCAATCGCCGTCTTGCGCTGACCGATGGTGGCTGTCAGCGAGCCGATGCGGCCAAGTGAATCGGCCTCGGCACGCTGCAGCTGGTTGACCTGGCTGCGCGCGGTAAGTCCCTTCTTCAAAAGGCCCTGCTTGTCTTGAAGTTCCTGTCGGGTGACCTCCAGCTTGCGCTCTTCCGAGGTCTTCTGGATTTCCAGACCCTCGATCTCGTCGCGCAGGGCCTGTGCGCGCTGGTCCAGAACCGCGAGATCCGAAACATGGCGTTCAACACGATTGGCAAATTCGGCGCGCTGCTGCTCAATATCGGCCTCCAGCCCGTCAATGCGTGCAGCGGCCAGCAATTCCATCGGAAATTCCAGCTTGTCCTTGCCGTCACGTTCCGCCTGGGCGCGGACAAGGCTTGCTTCGGTTGCTATCAACGCGACATTGACACGATTACGCTCAGCAAGGACACGGGTATCATCCAGCAACATGATCGTGTCGCCCTGTTTGATGCTTTGCCCCTCCTTGACGAGAATCTCCTTGATGATCCCGCCTTCAAGGTGCTCGACGACAAGGTTCTGGCCACTGGCCTGCACCACGCCGGAAGCTACCGCTGCTCCAGACAGGGGAGCTGTTGCTGCCCAAATGCCAAACACTGCAATGAATATGGCAACCACCAGCAGTCCGAAGAGGACGGATGTGGTCATCTTTGTGGGAACCTTGTCCTGCCATTGCGGGCGCGGCGCTCCTGCGCCGAACATCTTGGCAAGGTCGGCAGGCATGGCCATTGCGGGCTTTTGCGGAGCGTTCATCATTCTTGCCTCTCGTTTATGCGGTCACCGGCACCCGTTGCCGGGAGTTGGCGGGCGGATGGCTTGCGTTGCTGGCCGGGTTCCTGGGCCGCCGACTTCACGTCGCGACCGCGAGCGGGCGCGTGCGCTTGCTGGTTTGCCTGACCTGGTCCCGGGTTTTGGGCCTGGTGCTGCGCCTGCGCCTTTTGCGCCTCTTCGCGCGAACGGGCGATGATGACATCGCGGTCATCGAAGTCCAGTACATTGCCATTTTGCATGCGCATAATCTTGTCCACACCAGCCAGCACCATTTCGCGCTGGGTGATGATGAATACCGTGATACCGGCTTTGCGGGCTGCACCAAGGGCACGCATCAAGGCCATTTCACCCATGCGGTCGAGGCTCGAATTCGGCTCGTCCAACACCAGCAATTGCGGCTTTCCGTAAAATGCCCGGGCAAGCGCAATACGCTGCTTCTCACCACCGGAGATCTGCAATCCGCCGGGACCGATCGGTGTGTCATACCCCTTTGGCATGCGCTGTATCAGGTCTTCGACATGGGCAAGACGCGATGCCAGAACCACGTCCTCGTCCTTGGCATCGGGCTCGAAACGGGAAATATTCTGGGAAATTGTTCCCGGAATGAGTTCCACGTCCTGGGCAAGATACCCGATATGCTTGCCAAGGTCCTCGGGATCCCAGTTGAAGATATCATTGCCGTCCAGCCTGACATGACCTGCGCGCGGACGCATGGCACCGACCAGAATACGGGCAAGCGTCGACTTGCCGGAGCCGGAGGGTCCAAGTGCTGCAACCGACTGGCCTGGTGCCAGCGAAAAGCTGACCCGCTGCAGGATGGGCGGCTTGCCGGGATCGATCGGATTGGGCAGGAAAACATCGGTTACGTCGAGCTGGCCCTTGGGCGCGGGCAATTTGGTGTAATCCTGGCGGGCATCGGCCTTTGCAAGCATGCCTGACAGCCGCTTCCAGCTTTGCCAGCCACCATTGAGCTGCCGCCATGCGCCGATGATCTGGTCAATCGGCTGCAAGCCGCGACCCGAAATGAGCGATGAGGCGAAAATCATTCCCGATGTCATTTCACCGGCCAGCACCAGATGGGCACCAAATCCGAGAATGGCGATCTGGAGGCCCAGCCGGATGATGCGTGACACGCCGGCAAACCAGGCGTTTATCTTGGCTGAATGATCGGCGGAATAGAGCGAATCCGCGTGGTCATTGCCCCAATGGTTCACCACATTGGTGGTCATCCCCATTGCGAGGATCGAATCGGCATTGCGTGCGAGATATTCGGAGCGCTGTGCGGAAATCAGCGACTTGTCGACATGCTTTTTCGAGGCATTGGCGATGGCGATCTGGTTGAGAATGGCGATGACCGTCAGGACTGCCGCTCCTGCCAGGGTCAGCCAGAACAGATCTGGGTGAATGAAATACAGGAATCCGATGAAGATGGAGGCGAATGGCAGGTCAAGGACACCGAACACAACCTTCGAGGACAGCAGCCCGCGGAGCGCGCCGATGTCACGGATCGGCTGCACATTGCCGCCGGAAAGCGCGCCATTTCGAATGACCGTTCGCATCGCAAGGTCTGATAGGCCTGTATCAAGCCTGGCTGCAGCGCGGTTTGCCAATATGGAGCGCACCACTTCGAGAAGCCCAAGAACCAGAAGGGCAGCAACCGCGATGACGGAAAGAAACAGGAGCGTGTCGGTGCTCTGGGACGGCAATACACGGTCGTAAATCTGGAGCATGTAAAGCGGGATGGTGAGCAACATGAGGTTGGTCACAAGCGAAAATACGCCCATGATGATCATGGACCGGCGGAAATCGCGGGCCACCTTTTCGATTGTCGTCATCGCCACACTTCCCTGCATGATCCGGCCCCGTACGAAACGGAATATCCGGAGCGCATATCTGATGCCAGTGCAATTCGGTTTTCCACGGCTTCGGCAGAAAGCCCGAATGCGTCGGCTGATTCAACGTGAAATTGCGTTGTCCTGTTCGTGATGCAACGCGAAACGCATTCCTATCGAGTTTCCACCAAAAATTCTCCTGCCTTGTCACCGTACCAGGCTACGGATCGTACAGATTCGCGGCCATCCTTGAAACAATTACGGGCGAACAAGAAATCAATCCGGCACACACAACACACGGATAGCATGAATCAGAGCACTTTTCGATCAAATTGGAGCAGTTTGATCGAATAGTGCTCTAACTGCTTTGCCGAAACTTTGCACCTCCAAAAAGTAAAAAACCCCGGCGCGAAAGCGCCGGGGCCCGAAACAAAGCTTGCCAGGGCAAGGATTACTTTTTAGCGGCTTTTGCACCGGAAGCCAGAAGATCGCGAATTTCGCTCAAGAGCTTCTGGTCTTCGGTTGGGCCAGCTGGTGCGGCCGGTGCCGGTGGAGGCATCATGCGGTTGACCATCTTGACCATCATGAAAATCACGAAGGCAATGATGATGAAATTGATGACAGCAGTGATGAACTTGCCATAGGCAAAGACTGCGCCCTGCTCCTTGGCTGCATCAAGCGTGGTGGCCGTCACAGCGCTGCTGAGACCCACGAAGTAGTTGGAGAAATCTGCGCCGCCCAGAAACAGGCCGATGATCGGCATGATGAGATCTTCTGTCAGCGAGCCTACGATGGCACTGAACGCTGCGCCGATAATGACACCGACCGCCAGGTCCATGACATTGCCGCGCATGATGAATGCCTTGAATTCCTTGATCATGGTAACTCCCCTATCAATGCTGGATTAGTGGTCGGAATGAAATTTCCGACCCATGAAGCGAAACCAATTCCCGATTCATCCCGCTCAGCACGCCCCTATACAGGCAAGTTTACCAAACGTTAAGTGAAATATCTCGCAAATGCCTGCGCATGGCAGCCGAACAAGACACTTGGCCAGGCTCTTGGCATGGCGCTTGGCAAGGCTCTTGCATTGTAGCGCGGACTGGACAAGCCGACGGTTTTCATGTTCCAAATTCGTTGCCATCCGCGATAAGCGGGACGGCAAATGCGGAGGAGTGGTCATGTATCAGGGATGGGCCGTGCTGGGAGCGGCGTTCCTGTATCTGCTGGCATTGTTTGGCGTAGCGAGCTATGGCGACCGCAAGCGGCGTGGCCCGGCCAGCA
>JAGRLM010000288.1 GCA_020441795.1 Nitratireductor sp. | reverse complement strand
GCGGCGAGGATGCCGAGATCACCACTTATCTTGAAAAGGCGATGACGTCTGAATTGCAGGGCAATGTGATCGATCTTTGCCCGGTCGGTGCACTGACTTCGCGTCCCTATCAGGACAAGGCGCGTCCCTGGGAACTGACCAAGACCGAATCCGTCGACATAATGGATGCAGTGGGTTCCAATATCCGTATCGATACGCGTGGTCGTGCGGTCATGCGCATCATGCCTCGCCTCAACGAGGCGGTGAACGAGGAATGGATATCCGACAAGACCCGTTTTGTCTGGGACGGATTGGGAACGCAGCGGCTGGACCGGCCGTATGTGCGCAAGGGCGGCAAGTTGCAGCCGGCCAGCTGGGATGAAGCATTCAAGGCGATTGCCAAGGCGGTGAAGGCTGCTGACGCCAAGAAGATCGGTGCGATTGCGGGCGATCTGGCAGCGGTTGAAGACATGTATGCGCTGCGCGATCTGATGACTGCGCTCGGCTCGACCAATATGGATTGCCGCGAAGAGGGCTCTGTGCTTGATCCGAGAAACGGTCGAGCCAGCTATGTCTTCAACGCGACTATTGACGGCATCGAGGCAGCGGATGCGCTGTTGATCATCGGCTCCAATCCACGTTTTGAGGCGAGTGTGCTCAATGCCCGCATTCGCAAGCGGGTTCGCGCTTCCGATTTCCCTGTCGGGCTTGTAGGTGAGGCCGTTGACCTGCGCTATGGCTATGAACATCTGGGCGAAACGGCAGAAACGCTCGCTGATCTCGTATCAGGCAAGAACAAGTTTGCCGCGAAGCTGAAGAAGGCAGCGCGTCCGCTGATCCTGATCGGGCAGGGCGCCCTCAATCGAGCTGATAGTGCCGCAATCCTGGCGCTCGCTGCGCAACTGGCTGTTGACGTGAAAGCGGTATCGTCCGACTGGAACGGTTTCAGCGTCCTTCACACTGCTGCGGGTCGCGTTGGCGGGCTGGATATCGGGTTTGTACCCGGTAAGGGTGGCAAGGACAGTGCCGCCATGTTGTCAGGAATGGATGTATTGTTCCTGCTCGGTGCCGACGAGTTCGACATGGGCAAGATCAAGGGTTTCACGATCTATATCGGCACCCATGGCGACAATGGCGCGCACCGCGCAGATGTGATTCTGCCGGCATCCGCTTATACCGAAAAGTCCGCGACCTATGTAAATACCGAGGGTCGGGTGCAGATGACCAATCGCGCTGCGTTTGCTCCAGGCGAAGCCAAGGAAGACTGGGCCATTTTCAGGGCGTTGTCGGCAGTGGTTGGAGAAAAACTGCCCTATGACAGCCTGCAGCAGTTGCGCGCAAGGCTCCATGGGGAATTTCCGCATCTGGCAAGGCTTGATGAGGTTGCGCCGGGTGATGCTGCTGATGTAAAGGCACTGGCAAGCAAGACCGGCAAGGTCAAGGCGACAGCGCTGGTGAGCCCGGTAACGGATTTCTATCTGACCAATCCGATCGCGCGTTCATCAAAGGTGATGGCAGAATGTTCGCAGATGTTCAGCGGACATCTGAGCGAAGCTGCGGAATAGGGGCGACATGGACACTTTCCTTTCCAGCTATGTGATTCCGGGCGCCATCATGGTTGCGCAGAGCTTGTTGTTGCTTGTCGCGCTGCTCATTTTCATTGCCTATGTGCTCTATGCCGACCGCAAGATCTGGGCGGCGGTGCAATTGCGCCGCGGCCCCAACGTGGTTGGTCCGTGGGGGCTTTTCCAGTCCTTTGCCGATCTGTTGAAGTTCGTTTTCAAGGAGCCGGTCATTCCAGCCACGGCATCCAAGACCGTGTTCCTGCTGGCGCCTCTGGTTTCGGTAACGCTGGCATTGGCAACCTGGGCTGTCATTCCGTTC
>JAGRLM010000287.1 GCA_020441795.1 Nitratireductor sp. | reverse complement strand
GGTGTGCCCGGCGAACAGATGCGCCGTGTGGCGATGACGCTGGCCAACAACCGCCCCGGAACGCTGTGCTGGTGCATGGGCGGCACGCAGCATTCCACCGGCAACAACAACACCCGCGCCTATTGCATCCTGCAGCTGGCGCTCGGCAACATGGGCACCGCCGGCGGTGGTACCAATATCTTCCGCGGCCATGACAATGTTCAGGGCGCTACCGACCTCGGCGTACTTGCTGACACACTGCCGGGCTATTATGGCCTTGCCGCAGGATCATGGGCGCATTGGGCACGTGTATGGGAAGAAGATCTCGACTGGCTCAAGGGCCGGTTTGCCACGATCCAGGGCAAGGATGGCAAGAACAAGCCGCTGATGTACGAGACCGGCATTCCGGTATCTCGCTGGATCGATGGTGTTCTTGAAGCCAAGGAGAATATCGACCAGCCCGAAAACACCAAGGTCATGGTGTTCTGGGGCCATGCGCCGAATTCGCAGACCCGCTTGCCGGAAATGCAGAAGGCGATGCAGAAACTCGACATGCTGGTCATCGTTGATCCCTATCCGACCATGTCGGCGGTCATGAACGGTCGCACCGATGGTGTTTATCTGCTGCCGGCCTCGACCCAGTTCGAAACCTACGGCTCTGTGACAGCGTCCAACCGCTCGTTGCAATGGCGTGAAAAGGTTGTCGAGCCGCTGTTCGAATCGCTTCCCGACCACGTCATCATGCACAAGTTCGCGGAGAAGTTCGGCTTTGCCGATCGCATGTTCCGCAACATCAAGGTCGAGAATGGCGAGCCGGTGGTCGAGGACATCACCCGCGAATTCAACCGCGGCATGTGGACTGTCGGCTATACCGGCCAGTCGCCGGAGCGGCTGAAATCGCACATGGAGCACATGCATACCTTCGACAAGACCACGCTGCGTGGTGTTGGCGGCCCGCATGACGGCGAATATTTCGGTCTGCCCTGGCCTTGCTGGGGAACACCGGAAATGAAGCATACCGGCTCTGCCAACCTCTACGACACCTCCATTCCGGTCGCTAAGGGCGGCATGGGCTTCCGCGCTCGCTACGGTGTGGAACGCGAGGAAAACGGCGTCAAATACAACCTCCTGGCTGAAGGCTCGTGGCCGGTAGGCTCCGAGATCGAGGACGGCTATCCCGAATTCACGGTCGGCATGCTGCGCAAGCTCGGCTGGGATGCAGACCTGACCGCCGAGGAAATGGCTTCCATCAAGAAGGTTGCCGGTTCCGAGGAGCAGGAAAAGATCGACGGTGTGAACTGGAAAACCGACCTTTCAGGCGGCATCCAGCGTGTCGCGATCAAGCATGGTTGCGCGCCATACGGCAATGCCAAAGCCCGCGCCGTGGTCTGGACCTTCCCGGATCCGGTTCCTGTTCACCGCGAACCGCTCTACACCAATCGGCGTGACCTTCTGGCCGACTATTCGACCTATGAGGACAAGACCTTCTGGCGCGTACCGACTGCCTACAAGTCGATCCAGCAGAAGGACTTCTCCAAGGACTTCCCCATGATCATGACATCTGGGCGTCTCGTCGAATATGAAGGCGGTGGCGACGAAACCCGGTCCAATCCGTGGCTGGCCGAATTGCAGCAGAACATGTTTGTCGAAATCAATCCGCGCGATGCCAACAATATCGGCATTCGTGACAAGGAACAGGTCTGGCTGCATTCACCGGAAGGCGGGAAGATCAAGGTTATGGCGATGATCACCGAACGTGTCGGGGAGGGCGTGGTATTTACCCCGTTCCACTTCGGCGGGTTCTTCGAGGGCGAGGATCTCAGGGACAAGTATCCTGAAGGTGCAGACCCGATCGTGCTTGGCGAAGCGTGCAATACGGCCCAGACCTACGGGTATGATTCCGTTACGCAGATGCAGGAAACCAAGGCAACATTGTGCCGTCTTGAGCGCGCATAGGGAGGATTGAAAAATGGCAAGAATGAAATTCCTCTGTGATGCCGAGCGTTGTATCGAATGCAATGCCTGTGTCACCGCGTGCAAGAACGAAAACGAAGTGCCCTGGGGCGTGAACCGCAGGCGTGTTGTCACGATCAATGACGGCAAGCCCGGTGAACGCAGCATCTCGGTTGCCTGCATGCATTGTTCAGATGCGCCATGCATGGCCGTCTGCCCGGTGGACTGCTTCTACCAGACCGACGATGGTGTGGTGCTGCATTCCAAGGACCTGTGCATCGGTTGTGGCTACTGCTTCTACGCATGCCCCTTCGGTGCGCCGCAGTTCCCGCAGGCATCCAACTTCGGCTCACGCGGCAAGATGGACAAATGCACCTTCTGCGCTGGCGGTCCCGAAGAGGACAACTCGGCAGCAGAGTTCCAGAAATACGGGCGCAACCGCCTGGCCGAGGGCAAGCTTCCGCTTTGTGCGGAAATGTGCTCGACCAAGGCGTTGCTGGCCGGTGACGGCGACACAGTTTCGCAGATTTACCGCGAACGCGTCGTTTCACGCGGCTTCGGCTCCGGCGCCTGGGGTTGGGGCACTGCCTACCAGAAAAAAGCCGGCTGATCGCAATTGTTCGAAGAATGCCTGGCGGGAACCCGTTTCCCGCCAGGTACTTCCCGCATAAGCGCGGTCGTTGAACAATTGGAAATGTCCGGGGCGGGTTCGGGATTTCTGGCCCGCTGAGGGAGATGAATATGGTTGATGTTCGAAGGTCAGTTTCCGGCCTTGCCAGGGGCCTTGCGCCGATTGCGCTTTTCCTCATGCTTGCTTTGCAAATACTGGCTCCGTCACTAGCCGAGGCGCAAAGTTCGGTTCGCGCACCAGGCAATGCAGTCGTCAATGCGGTTCCCCCGCCAATGGGCTCTGCACCTGACACAGCAACGCAAGGCACTCCGCCCGGTGATGCGCTTGGCAATTCCTCCGATTCCGAAAGCTGGCGGAAAATCCGCCAGGGCGTTCCCGGCCATGTGAACAATACCGACGCGTATGGTTCACGCGGTGCGTTGATCGAGTCCAGCGGCGAAAATTGGCGGCTTTGGCGCAACGACTACGTCGTGCGGTACGGAGGCATGGTGTTGCTCGGCGTGCTGACAATCCTGGCCGTTTTCTTTGCCATCAGAGGGCGCATGCGCATTTCCGGGGGCAGAACAGGCAAGGTCATTCCGCGCTTTTCCCTGGTCGAGCGAATTACCCATTGGTTCGTCGCAATCCTTTTCGTGTTTCTCGGCACATCCGGCCTGATCATCCTGTTCGGGAAATTGTTGCTCCTTCCGCTGATTGGACCAAAAGCATTCGGCCTGTTTGCCAGTGCCTCACTTGAGGGCCACAACCTGTTCGGGCCGATTTTTGCCGTGGCAATTCTGGCGCTGTTCTTCGTGTTCGTGCGGGGCAATGGCTACAAGTTCATCGACCTTGTCTGGGCTATCAAGGGCGGCGGCTTTTTCGGCGGACATCCAAGCTCTGGCCGCTACAATTTTGGCGAAAAATCATGGTTCTGGTGGGCAACCATCTGCGGTATTGCCCTTACGCTGACAGGCTTCGCGATGCTTTTGCCGGAGATTGCCGCATCGGTTTCCACCGCGCTTGTCGGCCCTGAAATGACCGGCAGGCTGTTCCTGCAATTCGCGCATCTGGTGCATGCGGTAGCGGCCATTGCCTTCATCGCCTTCGGGATTGGCCATATCTATCTTGGTACTGTCGGCATGGAGGGCGCGCTCGAAGGCATGACACGCGGTTATGTTGACGAGAACTGGGCCAAGGAACACCACGATCTTTGGTATGAGGAACACAAGGCGCATGCCGTGACCGACACGGTCAAGGCGGAGACCGAGGCAGCGGCCGGTCATGTGTGAGCGCAACGACGCAGCTTTGGGGATCAAGCCATGACATTGCTTCAATTTGTTCAGGGACCGCTTTGGTATTTCGCGTCAGCAGTGTTCGTGCTGGGGGTCTTGTGGCGGCTCATAGCCATGGTGATGATTGGCAAGCCAAGGGATTTGAGCGCAGCGCGCACTTCCTCTTTTGGCGGCGGCATAAAGGCGATCCTCCTTCATTCCGTACCGCATGGCGGTAATCTTGCCCGAACGATCTACCACTTCCTCGTCGGCTACGCGTTCCATATCGGATTGTTCGTGCTCGTGCTTTTTGCAGCACCGCATGTCAGGTTCATCGAGGAACGCCTGCTCGGCTGGGCCTGGACGCCAGTGCCTGGATGGGGCTTTGCCCTTGCTGCACAATTCGCCTTTGCCGGGCTGATCCTGCTCTATATTCGCAGGCTTACCGATCCGGTCATGCGCAAGCTTTCCGACTGGGACGACCATATCGGCACCTGGCTTGTCTTTCTCGTCATGTTGACGGGTTGCCTGGCATTGCAGGAAAGCCACGACGGTCTGAGGCTCATTCACTTGCTGAGCGTGGAAGCCTTGATGATATATTTTCCGTTCAGTCGATTGATGCATGCATTCACATTCGCTTTCAGCCGATACAATACCGGGGCCACCTATGGCCGCAGGGGAGTGACGCCATGACCGACAGCGCATCTGCCAAGACGAGCGACGGCCCCAATGTCCAGGCTGCCATCGACAAGTTCATCGCGGTAACCGGATCGCAGGTCGCGGCCTATCTCGATGCTTGCATTCACTGCGGGCAATGTGCGCAGGCCTGCCATTTCCATGAAGTCACGCATGATCCCAAATATGTGCCGGCCAACAAACTGGTGCCGATCACCAAGGTATACAAACGCCACAAGGCGCCCTTTGCCGCGCTCAAACGGGCAATCGGCCTGGCGCCTGCCGAACTGACCGCAGATGACCTGACCGAATGGCAGGAACTGCTTTACGACTCCTGCACCATGTGCGGTCGTTGCACCGTTGTTTGCCCCATGGGCATCGATATCGCCTCGATTGTCGGCCTGTCCCGTCAGGCGATGGTCGCAGCTGGCCTCGGCCCTGCCGACCTGATGGAGGCAGCCGAAAACGCCCGCACCAAGGGCAGCCCGCTTGGCATGACAGCGCAAGTGCTGAGTGATCGCATCGAATGGCTGGCAGATGACTTCGAGGTGGAAATTCCGCTCGACAAGAAAAAGGCCGATGTGCTGGTCACCCTGTCATCCATCGAGATGATGAAATATCCCGATTCAGTGGTTGCCATGGCGCGGCTGATGAATGCTTCCGGCGTGGACTGGACCTTCAGTTCGCATGGCTATGAGGCAACCAATTTCGGAATCCTTTCCGGCAAGAGCGATGTCGCGAAGATCATGATCGAGCGATTGACGGGTGCTGCAGAGGAACTGGGTGCCAAAACCGTCATCATTCCCGAATGTGGCCATGCCTATGGCGCGATGCGCTGGAGTGCGGCTGGCATATTGGGCCGGCCCCTGCCATTCGAGGTGTTGCACATTACCGAATTCGTGGCCCAGCAGATCAAGGCGGGCAAATTGAAACTCAAGAAGATGGGTGATGCAATCACCTATCACGACCCGTGCCAGGTTTCGCGACGCGGCGGTGCTGCCGAGGATGCGCGGACCATTCTCAATGCCTTTGCCAGCGATTTCAGGGAAATGGAGCCGACCGGTAACAACAACTGGTGCTGTGGTGGTGGTGGCGGCGTGCAGGCAATGGCTAGTGCCAGCGACCTGCGCCACAAGGTATTTCGCATCAAGACGGAACAGGTGGACAAGACCGGAGCGCAAAGCCTGGTATCTGCTTGTGCCAATTGCCGCCTCACGATGGATGAGAGCAAGGTGGCGCTTGACTGGCACACCGATATCAAGAGCCTTGTCGAACTGGTGGCCGACCAGCTGGAAGACGCCTGACCGCCTTTCGCCGCATATTCGCAACACCCGTTGTACGACTTGCGCCAGCACGCGCATGGCTCTATTCCATTGGCAATTCGCAAACATGACAAGGACCTGAAAATGAACGAAGAAAACTTCAACATGTCGTTGCGCAAGTTTTTGAAGCAGGTCGGTGTCACCTCCCAGCGCGAAATTGAGGAACTGGTACGCGCGGGAAATACAGGTTCCGGAAAGCTGAAGGTGCGCATGGTATTGACGGCTGAAGGCACGGCATTGAACCATGTTGTCGAAGGTGAAATTGATCTCGCCTGACACCGCGATGAGTGCCAACAGCCAATCGGGGCCATCCCTGCCACCGCTGCTGACGGGCCATGCCTGCCTGCCGGGTATGGACCCTGTTTCGGTAGCGCTCGAAGGGGCGGCCTCCGGATCGTTTGGCGCTGGGGATTTGCTGTGGAGCCTCGCTACTCATCGCGCGGCAGCGGCGATCGTGCTGGAGCCGGAAATCCCGCTTGAAAAGGCTGCGGTCATGCCGCTGGTGATGATGGTCGCTATCGGCGATGCGCTCGGAGCCATTGGACCGCCCAATCTGGGAATAACCTTTCGCTGGCCATTCACGATCCTTGCCAATGGGGCAGGCATCGGCGAAGCCAGTTTGCGTTTTCCAGCCGATGCTGACCCGAAGACCATCCCGTCCTTCATTATGGTTGGTTTCGACCTGGCGCTCGAACCGGATCCGTCTGTCGAACCGGGTGAAGACTACCGCCACACTGCACTTCATCTGGAAGGCTGCGGCGATATTGGAGCCATCGATATTCTCGAAGCTGTTGCCCGGCATTTCACAGCCTGGGTGGATACATTTGGCGAAAGCGGCTTTGCGTCTGCGCATGAATCGTGGATGTATCGTGCTGATCATCAGCCCGATTCAGAAATCAGCGAGCCCTGTTCCGGCCGCTTCATCGGTCTCGACGAAGACGGCGGTCTGCTCGTCGATATTTCAGGAAAGACACGATGCTTTCCCCTCTGGGAGGCTGCACAGTGAACCGCAACGACACCATGGCCAAACAAGCACTTGCCCCGATATGGAAGTCCGCGGGCCTGCATCTGACTGCCCGAAACAGCGACGGCTGGCTCATGGTAACGCCGGACCTGATGCGTGCCTATTATACGCGGCCTGAAATCCATCCCGTGGATGAAAGTTGCGACAACGAGCATCGCCTGTTCGAGAAACTGATGGGCGATCCCTTTGCGACGGTTCAGCCAGCCGAACTGGAAGCAATTGCCGATGCGGACGCTGCCGAGAATTATCGCCTGATCCTGCAATATCGCGATTTCCTCGTGGCGCAAGGTTCTGTGGAAGCTGCCTATATGGCCCTGTTTTCCAGCGGAGAGGTTCCCCGCATTCCGCCCGTTTTCATCGAGCAGCTTGCCCATCTCATTACGGCAAACATCCTGTCCGGCGAAACCGATGCTTTCATGGCGCGCGCTGGCGAGTTGTTCTTTCGCGACCAGAAGGCAAGCACCGGGGAAGGCATGCTGGTTCTGGCCGACGCCGAAGTGGTGGAAATGGTCGCGGAAAATGGCGGATTTGGCGGGCTTGGTGCCTTGCTGGCTGAAGCTGGAACGCCGATGCGGGAAGTCTCGCTCGACATCCTGACTGAAGACAATGCGCCGGAATATTTTACCCGCGCCGACCGTTTCGACATGGCCTTGGACTTTCGCTTCACCCAGCCCGGCGCAGATGCATTTGCCCGAATGATCGAGCGTTGGGTGCGCCATTTCTGGCAGGTCAAGACCCGGGTCCAGGCGATGCAATCGATCCGCGATGAAAAATGGACCTGGCATGTCGGGCTGGACGCGGAATCAACAGCAATCCTCAACGCGCTCTATCAGGGTGAAACCCCGGACACGGACCGCATGATGCATGTCGCCGGACTGTTTCGCATGGAATTTCTCAACCGCAATGATCTGGTCGAGACGATGCGGGGCAAGCCGGTTTACCTCGGCATCGCCATGAACGACCAGTCGCTGATCCGGATGAAACCGCAAAACCTGCTGGTGAACCTGCCGCTCAAGCGGGCTTCTTCCTGAGCAGGCATCAGGCATCATCATCATCGATGAGGAAATCGTCGATGGAAAGCCCGCTCTTTTCAGCCTCGATATAGTCATCTGTCGTGCGCACTCTGGGCCGACCGGCAATGGCAAACGGATCGCCACCACCTGCGGCAAGTTCCTCCAACCGGCAGGTGTCGCACATTTTCAAAAGGCGCGCGCGGCTCTCATCCATGAACATCGAATGCTTGCCGCTCAAGCGCTCTGCCATGCGCTCGATCGTGGAGGCTGGTGCATAGGCCTTGCCGCAGGAAACGCAATGCGCTGGCTCTTCCTCGTGCAAGGTATGGGGCCGCATTGCCGTTGCTGTCAGGTCAAGTTGCGGCAGAAGTGCAATGGCGTTTTCCGGGCAGGTGGCCTTGCAGATACCGCATTGGACGCAGGCCGATTGCGAGAACCGCAATTCGTAGCGCTCGAGATTGTCGCTGAGGGCATCGGCAGGGCAGGCCGACACACAGGCAAAACACAAGGTGCAACGTGCGCCATCCACTGCTACCGCACCATAGGGCGCGGTCTCGGGAAGCGGGATCACCTTGTCGATATGCTTGCCTGCCAGAATCGATAGCGCGGTTCTGGCCACTTCCCGCTTGTTTCCGATGGGAACAAAATCCTGCCGCGCAACCTCGCGCCCGGGCTTCAATCCGTATAGCAGCGTTTCGAGCGCTTCGGGATCGCGTCCGTCAAAAACGGCAATGCGGCCCAGTATTTGCTGAAACCCCGACAGGACAGCCTCGATCAGGGCGATCTCCTGGGCGAGCGCATCATATTCGCTGGCCTTTCTGGGGTCCGTCACAATCACGAGGCCGCAAAATCCGCTGGCAAAGGCGGCAGCCATGAAGTCATGGCCGATACCCGAGACGGAATGCATCTCGAAGGGGATGACATTGGCCGGCAATCCGCCGCCGAGCCTTGCCATCACATTGATCATGTCAAGGCCGTGATCGCCGTCATGGAGCAGCAATACAGGCTCCTTGCCGCCGGCAGCCAGATAGGTTCTGGCCATCACCTGCAGCACGGAAATACTGTCGATCCGGTCGGGATAGTGGTAGCTGACGGCACCGCTCGGGCAGTGTGCGGCACAATTTCCGCATCCCCCGCAAATCGCTGCATCAATCTCGACATGATCCCCGGCGCTGGAAATTGCGCCCGCCGGACAATTGTCGATGCATTTGTTGCAGCCCTGCTTTTTCGAGCGCGAATGGGCGCAGATACCGGCATCATATTCAACATAGATCGGCTTTTCGAAGCTGCCGGACATTTCTCCGGTCTTCATGACTGCCTCAACCACTGCAGCGCGATTGCCGGGATCGACGTAGAAATAACCGTCACGACCTTCCGGCCGGGAAAAGATCGCAGGCCCGCCGCTCATGTCGAAAATTACGCTGCATTGCGATTTGGCACCGTCGCGCGCCATCGTGAATTGGGGCTCGCTGCGGGACGATGGCAGCATGGCGGCATAGCCGTTGACCTCAACCTCGAAATGTCCGAGCGAGCCGCTTGCTAAAGCCAACCGACCCGAAAACACAGGGAATTCCAGCGAGGGTGGCAGCACGATCCCGCTCGCATCATTGAGCAGCAATGTCACGGACAGGCTGCGGTTCAAGAGGATGGCAGCATCCAGCGCTTCCTGTCCGCTGCCCACCACCAGGCAAAGCCCGTCACTTTCGATTGTGCGCAGTCTTGGCGGCTTTGACCGGACCATGGCTGCCGCTGCAAGTGCAGCCATTTTGGGTGCTGGCGAGCGCTTGTCACGGGTCCAGCCTGCGAGTTCGCGCAAGTTGAAGAAGGTGGGGGAGGCGGCACCGGCTTCCTCGGCTATCTCGCTGAAGAGGGCAGCCTCCTGGGTGCAGGCAACCAGCACCGGCAGGTCACCGGCGATGGCGTCTTCAAAACCGGAAAGACCGCTGCGGCAAAGATTGGTGGCGCATTTCGCGATGTCCCGGCCCAATGCCTTGCCAATCGCTGGCGAATCCACATCCATCGTCTTTTCACAATTGCACAAAATAATCCGGTACTGTGTATCGGGCATTCCAAACCTCTTGTTGTCCTCGCCAAACAGCTTATTGTCTGGGACTGGTGAAGCAATGAAAAAGACTGACAAAATCGACAATTCGCAACAAATTGCCAGAACGCTCTCGATACCCGTCGGTGTGCTTGCCGAAAAGCGCAAGCCGCAGTCGAAATGGGCAGATGAGTACTGGATTCCGGTTGGCATCATGCCTGCCGGAGCAGGGCACAAGCCGGGCGACGTGCTGGTCCGGGACGACACCTTCACGCGATATTATCTGGGCGAGGCGGAGATTTTTTGTCATGCCACCCAGACAGAGGCGCTGGTCCACAATTTCGACAGCGTATCTCCGGCAATCTATGTAATCCTGCGGCGCGATGTCGAGAACCAACATGAGCTGCCATGGTTCGTGCATATGGTAACAGCATCGCCCTATGAGGCCCTGGACAACCAGGACAGTGCAGAAGACATTTGCGAGCGGGTGCCCATGCCTTCTACCCTTGCACGGGCAATCATGGATTTCATCGACGCTCATCACGTGCACCAGCCCTTCCGCAAGCGCAAGCGGGTGGATGCGCCGGTGGATGAAGTGAAGTTCGGCAAGGAACCGATCTTCATGGATCGTTTCCGGCCAGCCGGAGGCAAGCTCGATGGCTGAACGAGAAGACGATAATTTCCTGGCGCGATGGTCTCGCCGCAAGCGCGATATCGCCCGCGAGGAAGAGGCAGGGAACCTGGCCCCAACACCGGATGAGGCAACGTTGCGCCAGCAGGCGGAAGCCGAAGCCGCCGAGCTGGAGGCCAATCGGCTGGCGGCGGAGGCGGTGGATATCGAAACGCTCGAATACGAATCGGATTTTGGCATTTTCCTGAAACGCGGTGTGCCCGATCTCCTGAAAAAGCAGGCGCTGCGCAAATTGTGGACTTCCAATCCGGTGCTCGCAAATCTCGACGGGCTGAATGACTACGAGGCAGATTTCGGCGATCCGAAGCTGAATACCTTCACCTCGATCTGGCAGGTCGGACGCGGCTTCATGGGGCTGGAAGACGAGGAAGGCAAAAAGCCGTCAAAGTTACCAGAGCCGGAAGGCAACATTGCAGAACGCGCAGCTCCCACAACAGCGGAGCAAACCGTTGCCACCGTTCCGGTTTCCAGTGAGCCTGCTCTTTCCGCGGCTGCAGACGAAGGTGACGCTAAAACAGATGAAAGCGAGGAGACAAACCCGCCTGAACAGGCTGTCGAGCGGCCCAGGATATCCATCCGCAAGCGTTTGATGACGTGAAGCTTCTACAATTCCGGGTCAGCCAGATGATTGCGCAGCATTTCCATATATTCCTTGCCCAGTTGCTGGACAAACGCCTCCTGGTCTTCGGTCTCAAGGATCCGTTTTCCCACAAAGGCATTGTAGCGCGACGCGGCATAGAGGAACGCCATGTGAAGGTCGGTCGCCTTGGTCTTGCGGTTTTCGCGATTGGCAAGATCGATGAACTTGTCCGCCATTTCCATGAAGGCTTTCACGTCAAGTTCGCCCGCTGCCTGTGCGGCGCGTCGCGCCTTGCGGTTCGGATTGCCACCATCGCTACCATTCATCGCGTCTTCTCCCCGACTGCTTCCACTGGACATGTGCTGCCAATGTAATATGTCTCACCATGCAACACAGAATTCAGGGGCATGCAATTGACCGCTACCAAAGAAACCGTTCTCGCACAGCTTCGCAAGGTCAAGGGACCGGACAAGACCGGAAACATCGTTGATCTGGGGCTGGTCTCCGACATATTCGTGGCCGACCGCAAAGTCTATTTTTCGATCACCGTTCCTTCCGAGCGCGCGCAGGAGCTCGAACCATTGCGCGCCGCGGCGGAAAGGGTCGCGACCTCCGTGGACGGCATCGACAAGGCCGTCGTGGCACTGACCGCAGCGAAAAAGCCCGGTGCTTCACAAGCCGGATCACAGCCGACCGCGCGACCTGCCCCCAGCGCAGCGCAGGCCGGCAGCGTGCCTCCGCCAATGCAACGAGCAGCACCCCAGCCGCCCAGCAAGGCTGATGTCCCCGGAATTGGTGCGATCATCGCCGTTGCATCCGGCAAGGGCGGCGTTGGCAAATCCACCACCTCCGTCAATCTGGCGCTGGCATTGCAGGCAAACGGTTTGCGGGTCGGCATTCTGGATGCCGATATTTACGGGCCTTCCATGCCGCGACTGCTGCGGATTTCCGGAAGACCCAAAGTGGCATCCGGCAGGGTTCTGAAGCCAATGGAGGGATATGGCCTCAAGGTCATGTCGATGGGGTTCCTGGTGGACGAGGAAACTCCGATGATCTGGCGCGGGCCGATGGTCATTTCCGCGCTCACCCAGATGCTTCGCGAGGTGGAATGGGGCGAACTTGATGTCCTCGTCGTCGATATGCCGCCGGGAACAGGTGATGCGCAACTGACCATGGCGCAGCAGGTTCCGCTTGCTGGTGCAGTCATTGTTTCAACGCCGCAGGATCTGGCGCTCATCGATGCGCGCAAGGGGCTGAACATGTTCCGCAAGGTAGACGTGCCGCTGCTTGGCATTATCGAGAATATGAGCTTTTTCATCTGCCCGCATTGCGGCGGACAGTCGGATATTTTTGGCCATGGCGGTGCCCGCCACGAAGCCGAGCGCATTGGCGTGCCTTTCCTCGGCGAAGTGCCGCTCACACTAGACATCCGGGTCAAATCGGATGAGGGAACGCCGATTGTGGTATCCGACCCCGA
>JAGRLM010000286.1:383-6307 GCA_020441795.1 Nitratireductor sp. | reverse complement strand
GCCTGATCGAAGGAATTGGTGCCGAAGTCAACATGACCTTCCCACTCGGCAGCCATCTTGCCGATGTCCCCAGGCTCGCAGATGCAGAGGCCAATGTCTGCCTGTATCGCGAATTCGGGCGCTTGTTGTGCGAGACGCTTGATCGCCCCTTCCTGCAGGCCCCAATCGGGATTCATTCCACGACCGCCTTCCTGCGCTCGCTGGGCGAAATACTCGGCCTTGATCCCGAGCCATTCATCGAACAGGAAAAGCACACAACGCTGAAGCCGCTATGGGACCTGTGGCGTTCCGTAACCCAGGATTTCTATTCAACGGCGAGCTTCGCCATAGTTGCCAACGAGACCTATGAGCGCGGCATCCGCAATTTCCTGGCGGAGGAAATGGGCATGCCCTGCACTTTCTCGGTCCAGCGCCGCGCAGGTGTGAAGCCGGACAACGAAGCAGTACGGCAGATGATCCGCGAAAAGCCGCCGCTCATCCTTTTCGGCTCCTACAATGAACGCATGTACATGGCCGAGGCAGGTTCGCGGGCGATGTATATTCCGGCATCCTTTCCAGGCGCCATTATCCGTCGCCATACCGGTACACCGGTCATGGGCTATTCGGGTGCAACCTGGCTTGTCCAGGAAGTCTGCAACGCGCTGTTCGATGCATTGTTCAACATCCTCCCGCTTTCCAGCCAGCTCGATGCTGTCGATCCGACACCGGTTCGCAAGCAGGCCGAAATGGAATGGGAGATCGCTGCGCGCACCAGGCTCGACGCGCTGATCGCCGCAGAGCCTGTGCTCGTCAGGATATCGGCTGCCAAGAGATTGCGCGATGGCGCCGAAGCGGCAGCCCGTTCCGATGGACGCGAATGCGTGGAAATCCGCGACGTCGAAGTCGCCAAACGGGGTCTGGCGCTCGGAAGGGCAGCCTGACGCACAATCAATTGCCGGCATTTTCCGGAGGAAGAAGGAGTGGAAAAATGAGCGCACAAGCACAAAGGCACAAAAGCCGGATCTCGGGTTGGATGAACCGGCTTGAATACAATCTGCTGATGCTCGCCTGCTTCATGGTGTGCCTGCCCGTGATCGCTGTGAGGCGCATTTCCGGCGCAGCCCTTGGTTCATCCACCGGCCCTGCCAAATCGGGCAATTCGGTATTTGCGGAAGCACGCTCTGCAGCTTGTGCCGCCGCCGGTTACGCGTTCCTCGTGTAACCAAACAGTTTGTCGGTCTCAAAGCCGACAAAACGCAGAGGGAAAGCCGCGATGGCCGACCTGAAGCAACCCGGCTGCGGGGCACCGCAGCGCCGAGACTAGGAGGTAATTTTATGTCCAGTCCAAATACCGTTTCGCTGACGGGAATGTCCGAAGGCGAAGCACAAGAGTTCCACAGGTATTACATCCAGGGGATGATGATTTTCGTGGCGATCGCAATCGTTGCGCACCTTCTCGTCTGGATGTGGCGTCCGTGGATTCCCGGTCCCGATGGTTATGCCGCTCTTGATGGCATCAACCAGGCGGTCACCTCACTCTTGCCGATGCTCGCATAAGGAGAAGCGCAATGTGGAGAATCTGGATGATCTTCGACCCACGCAAGACGTTGGTCGTACAAGGTGTTTTCCTTTTCGCCCTGGCAGTGATGATTCACCTCGTCCTGCTCAGCACGCCGCGCTTCAACTGGCTCGAAGGCGCTCCGGTGAAAACCGGTGCACTCGAGCAGTCGATCTCGGCACCGATGCAGGCTCCAAGCCTCATTGGATGAGTGAAAACCACACTGGCCGCGGGCGGGTCTATCCGGACGGATATCGTCCGCCCGCGGCCGACTACAGAATTTGGCTTCGCACGCATGGATTAGCATCGCGTTCGGGATCGGAGGACAGAACATGGCACTGCTGAGTTTTGAGAGAAAATACCGCGTCCGCGGCGGAACATTGATTGGCGGTGACCTGTTCGATTTCTGGATAGGGCCGTTCTATGTCGGCTTCTTCGGCCTGACGACAGCGTTTTTTGCATCGGTTGGCACAGCGCTCATCCTTTATGGAGCGGCGATCGGACCAACATGGAATATCTGGCGCATTTCAATTGCGCCGCCTGATCTGAGCTACGGCCTTGCACTTGCGCCTCTGGCAGAAGGCGGATTGTGGCAGGTCATCACGGTTTGCGCGATAGGCGCATTCGTGTCCTGGGCATTACGCGAGGTGGAAATCTGCCGCAAGCTGGGCATCGGCTTCCACGTACCGTTTGCGTTCAGCTTCGCGATCCTTGCCTATGTGACCCTCGTGGTTGTCCGCCCGGTACTGCTTGGTGCCTGGGGGCACGGCTTTCCCTATGGGATATTCAGCCATCTCGATTGGGTGTCGAATGTCGGATACCAGTATCTGCACTTCCACTACAACCCGGCGCACATGATCGCAGTGTCGTTCTTCTTCACGACAACGCTCGCGCTTTCCCTGCATGGCGGCCTCATCCTTTCGGCAGCCAATCCGGGGATGACCGACACCTATCCGCCGAAGCAGGACGAGGTGAAGACACCCGAATATGAAGACACCTTCTTCCGCGACACGATCGGCTACTCGGTCGGAACGCTGGGCATCCACAGGCTGGGTCTCATCCTGGCACTGAATGCCGGCTTCTGGTCTGCCGTCTGCATCGTCATCAGCGGGCCGTTCTGGAACAAGGGCTGGCCGCAATGGTGGAACTGGTGGCTTAACCTGCCAATCTGGAGTTGAGGGGGAACAGGTCATGGAATATCAGAACATATTCACGCAAATACAGGTTCAGGGTCCGCTGGAAACCGGCGTCAAATTGCCCGCAGGCAATGATGAACGCATCGGCAAACCCTTCTACAACACGCTTGCCGGCTGGCTCGGCAATGCCCAGATCGGTCCGATCTATCTCGGCTTTCTCGGCACTGCCTCGCTGATCTGCGGCACGATCTGGTTCGTGCTGGTGGGTTTCAACATGCTGGCTTCGGTTGGCTGGGATCCCATTCAGTTCATACGCCAGCTCTTCTGGCTGGCGCTTGAGCCACCTCCGGCAAAATACGGCCTTTCGATTGTTCCTCCGCTCAATGAAGGCGGCTGGTACATCATCGCAAGCGCCTTCCTTCTGGCCTCGGTGCTGTTGTGGTGGGCCCGTGTCTATACACGAGCACGCCAGCTTGGCATGGGAACCCATGTCGCCTGGGCATTCGGCGCGGCCATCTGGCTGTTCCTGGTGCTTGGCCTGTTCCGGCCGATCCTGATGGGAAGCTGGGCCGAGGCAGTGCCTTATGGCATCTTCCCGCATCTTGACTGGACGGCTGCATTGTCGATCCGCTACGGCAATCTGTATTACAACCCGTTCCACTGCCTTTCGATCGTGTTCCTGTATGGCTCGGTCCTGCTGTTTGCCATGCATGGCGCGACCATCCTGGCGGTCACCCGCTATGGCGGCGAGCGCGAGCTTGAACAGATCACGGATCGCGGCACCGCTTCGGAGCGTGCTGCCCTGTTCTGGCGCTGGACCATGGGATTCAACGCAACAATGGAATCAGTTCACCGCTGGGCATGGTGGTTTGCCGTCTTGACACCGATTACCGGTGGCATCGGCATCCTGCTGACCGGAACTGTGGTGGACAACTGGTTCCTGTGGGGCATGAAGCACGGCATCGTCGCGCCTCTGCCCGATATGTGGCCAGCGGTCGTTGACCCGGCACTGGGAGGATAAGGCAATGAAAATCTGGATACCATTTGCAGCCGCTGGCGCAATCCTCCTGGGAGCTGCCATGTTGACGGGTGCGGGCTGGGACACGCCACCGGTCGACACCGACCAGATCGGCTATCGCGGCACCGGCATGTATGTGACACATGACCGCGAAGACGTCGCGGCGCTGCGGGCAGCCAATGCGCTTCCCGAGCCGCAATACGAACCCGATACTACGGGTGACCGGGCAAAGGATGTTTACGAAAATGTCCAGATCCTGGGCGATTTGTCAGCCGACCAGTTCAACCAGTTCATGGCTTCCATCACCGAATGGGTGGCTCCGGAACAGGGTTGCAACTATTGCCACAATGAAGAGAACCTGGCTTCCGACGAGGTCTATACCAAGGTCGTTGCACGGCGCATGATCCAGATGACCCAGACGGTCAATACCGACTGGCAGGCGCATGTCGGCAATGTTGGTGTGACCTGTTATACCTGCCACCGTGGCCAGCCGGTTCCCAACAATGTCTGGTGGCGTGACAATGGCCCCAAGGCCGCCGGTGGGGCGCTAGGCTATCGTGATGGCCAGAATGTTGTCGGCAAGTTTGTCGGCAATACCTCAATGCCAACGGATGCACTGGAAGCCTATCTTGTCGAGGCAAACAACATCCGTGTTCATTCGACCCAGGCATTGCCTGACCGGACCAACACCACGACTACCAAGGAAACGGAGCGGACCTGGGCATTGATGCTGCACATGTCCGAGAGCCTTGGAGTGAACTGCGTGACCTGCCACAACAGCCGCGCCTTCAATGACTGGGATCAAAGCCCGCCGCAGCGCGTAACTGCATGGCACGGGATCCGCATGGCCCGTCAGCTGAATGTCAACTACCTCACAGGCCTTGCCCCGGTATTCCCGGACAATCGCAAGGGGCCTGAAGGAGATGTGTTCAAGGTCGGGTGTGGCACTTGCCACCAGGGCGTCCAGAAACCTCTCTATGGCCAGACCATGCTGCAGGAATATCTCGACTCGCTTGGCAAGAAGACCAATGTCGAAGTTCCTGACTATTCGAAATACAAGGCTGGCGAGACCAAGGTGATGAGCGAGAATGCCCTCACCCCCGCCACCCGGGTGGCTGCTTCGCAATAAGCGGGGCGCTCAATCAGCAAACGGTTTCCGCCGTTCATCTCCCCGTCCGGCGGATACATGGAGACCGGTCGCTGGCAAATCCAGCGACCGGTTTCTTTTTATCGCAACGGGTCTGGCACCAAGGAATTTTGGGTGGTCAGCCAAGGCATGGAAAAACCCGCCCTTGCAAATACAAAGGCGGGTTTTCCTTTTCGCAAACTGGGTTGTGCCAGGGTTCTGTCAGGGTTCTGTCAGGGTTCTGCCTGGGCTTTGGCTGGCAGGATGATCAAAAGGAAAGATCGGGATAGCGCTCAAGATAAATGCGGAACCAGGGCGTGAATTCTTGCGGGTCCTGTGCGACTTCGCGCAACAGCTCTTCGCGCGTTACCCATCTGGTTGCAGCCACTTCCTGCGGATTGGGCGCTATCTTCAGGTCGCCTGAATTCACGTCAGCGGTGAACATTGTGACACGCTCATGCTCATGCAGCCCATTGCCGACAGGGGCAGAATATTCGACGATCCGTCTTTCATTCAATGGCACAGTGAAGCCGAGCTCTTCCTGCAGGCGTCGTTCGGCACACACAATTGCAGCCTCATCCCAATAGGGGTGGGTGCAGCAGGTATTGGCCCACATGCCACCGCAATGATACTTGTCGTGGGCGCGCTGCTGGATCAGCAATCTGTCCCCATCAAACACGAACACCGAAACCGCCAGGTGGAACAACCCCTCGACATGGGCCAGAAGCTTTTCCACCGGATATAGCGAGCCATCGGCTGCAATGGCGGGGATGATGACCGGATGGTGGTTCATGTTGTTTCCTTTTGCAGCGCCGGGGCCATGCCGACATCGGCGATTTGCTCCCTCGCCCATTTCACGCCTGGCCACTCGCCTTCAGTTCCAAGCAGATTGAAGCGCACAAAACAATATTCGGAAAACCAGTTTTCGGAATAGGCCCTTCTTACCGCTTCGCCATGGGAAGCGCTTTTCAGCGAAAAGTCCCGCATGGCATCGAGATCGCTCCAGATCGACATCGTCACCTGGTTCAGCCAGGGCGCCTCGCCCGTTCCGATCATGAAACTGCGGGACGGCTCGCCAACGGCCCTGTCGGAGATCGCGGGAACCCG
>JAGRLM010000286.1:0-320 GCA_020441795.1 Nitratireductor sp. | reverse complement strand
CGCTCGGGCATTTGGGGGCAATCGAATTCATGACCGGACCAGCTTCCCCTCGCCGTAACCGGATCGAGGAAAAGTGTGACCATGTGTTTTGCATGGCTGCGATAGCGCCTGAAGACTGGCGAGCTTTCCACTGCCTTGCGCGCTGTCTCAAGAGATGGCCATTCGCACAGCAGCGTATAGACTCCAAAATTCGGCCAGGTCGAAAAACCGGCACCAGAGCCCGTGCCCATCAATTTGAAAAAACCAAGGCCAGGCGTTTTGCGCAAGGCCGGCTTTGCCAGCCCCATTTGCGAAAACGCCCAGAGTTTTGCAGGCAGGGT
>JAGRLM010000285.1 GCA_020441795.1 Nitratireductor sp. | reverse complement strand
AGCAGGTCAGGCGAAAGCAATCGGGTGAGGAACAGTTCAACCGGGCGGGCGTCCTGCTGCTTTATTCCGATGTCACCTACCATCGAAACAAGATCATCGAGATCGGCGCGAAAGCGATGGATAGCGATGCGGATACTCCAGACGCACTGATCGCCTATGATCTCGTCAGGACCTGGAAGTCGTTGATGAATGCGATCAGCGGGACACAGCACGACTATATCCCGCCAAAGGTGTGATTTTCGCTTGGCCGGTTCAACTCGGTCGCCGGCGTCGTCGTCGAGGTGAAGCTTGCTGCTTTTCGCGCCCGCTCACCATTTCCTTGTAGCCGTGAATGGCCCGGTACAGTTTCGCCATGCGAAGCGCATGGCGCTGGCGTTCTTTTCGAATTTCATTCTGCAATTTCTGGCGTTCGGATAGCTGCGTTGCCGTAAGTGCTTCGCGCTCCTGGCGATCGCGTACCACGCAAGCCTTATACTGCCGTTCGTTCTCTTCACGGATGGCTCGGTATTTGCCGGTCACTCGAAACCACAGGGCTTTCAATCCGGTCGGCAAGCGGGCAGCACGTTTTTGATTTTCGGCGATGGATCTTGTTCGTTGGCGTTCTGCAAGCGCGCGCCGCGCCTTGCGGTGGACAACAGCCATTTCCGTTCGCTTGCGACGCAGGATCGCAGTTGCGCCGGAGTGTCCGGATTCCTCATCGGAAATGAACCCCTTCAGCTTGTCGGTATATTGATCCGCTATTGCCACTTTGGCTTCCTCGACCGAGGGCAAGGAGCTAGGCCCGGCCAATCGGGAGCGCACGTCCTTGGCCTTGACCCCAACCCATTTTGAGATTGCGAAAACCTCGCCGCGCCAATCGACGGCGACATGGCCGCGGCGGTCGCCTTGCGCCAACACGTAGCCGCGTTCCTTGAGGGCATTGGCAAATGCGCCTTGTGAATCGGAACGGTTCCAGCACTCCAGAAAAATCTGCTTGATGACACGCGGGTCTTGCTTGATCCGTTTGGCCTGCTGCCATTCCGCGATTGTGAAATTGAGCGGATTGCGTTCGGCGGTGTTCAGCAAGCCGCGTGGCAGGTGCCAACCGTGTTCGAGAAAGAGTTCCCGCGATATGCCGCGGAGCTTGAACTTGAAATGCGGCAAGTTGATCGCCTTCATCTCATTGACGGCGATGCGTGACCAGACACAATGAGCATGCCGCCGTCCTTCCTTCTCGTGAAATACAATAGCCCGAGGCTGTCCGTTCAGACCGAGGCGGCCTTCGATTTCGTCAATCGCCTTTTCGAAGGCAGCAATCGGTACGTTTTCCGTTTCCGGCGGGGAGAGGCTCAGCGAAAACAGGAACTGGGTGCATCGCGTTCCTTTCGAAACCGCGTGCGCTTCCTTGAACGCACCATCGAGTGTGCCCGACACAAATCCGCGCAGTTCGTGGATTTCGACATGCTCATTGTCGCGCGTATTCAGCAGGTGCCGCGCGAGTTGGGCACTACCTGATCGTTGTGAGGCTTTGAGGATCACGCATGCGGCTCCTCGATTAACCCGAGTGCTGCAATGAGCGTATCGCGGAGATGGCAGACGTGTTTATAGGCTTCGTCGATCTTTTGAAGCGTGTCATCGTCGACAAGCAACGAACCCGCGTTCGCCTGATAGGCAAGTTGATTGAGATTATTGGAGATGCGCGAAGCACCCAGCATCGCCAAGGCGCGAGCAATTTGCTGCTGATCTTGAACCGGCCTGTGTGTCGGGTTGCGTCGCCGAACGGCATTCTTGCCGAAAAGGCATTGGCGAATATAGCTGCTCAAGGCCATGCCTTTTGACATTCTCATGAGTTCGCGGCGCTCATCGTCCGTCAATCGAAACGTGATCGGCGACGGGCGCTTGCGAACGGCGCTTGTCGGTTCAGCAACCCGGTTGAAGATGAATTGTGTGTTTCTGGCCGTATTCATCTTGACGGCCCCCGAAACTGACGGACTTGGCGGCGAACCGGCTGAGGCGGCCTGGGCTCTTGCGACTGTAAATTGAGGTGGCCAAGGCCGATTTTCTCGGCCTTCAGATAGCTCTCCCAGTTTGCCAGATCATCGAAAATTGCGTTGGAAGTTTCTCCTTCCAAGCGCGCCAATAATATAAGGGATTTAGCGGATTTTACCTATTAGCCATTCTTTTTCGGGTAAACCAAGGGTAAGCAAGACCTAAATGAATGTGACGCTCCGCGATTGAATTGGACCATCGCTATGGTTGGAAAAACAGTGTAACAAAATTGCAAACAAGTGGCCTTATTGCGGGCGTCGGTTGATTTTCAACGGTAGCCTAAAAGTCGGCATCGTTGCATATTGGTTTCCAACATCGGCAATGCGGATAAAGTGACCAGAACATCGGTCTTAGTCGGCGGCAACTTCGGGCGGGGAGCGGACCTTCGAAGTGGATTGGACCAACGGCAGCAACGCGCCCTGATTTCGGTCATTCGCGATTGAGCGACGAGTTCCCAAAACCGGTCATTCGGCTCGTCGATTCAAAGCTCAAGGAAGGGCGGAAAGTAGACATTTGCTGCAGTTGAAATTTCGAATATAAAGTTCAATTTCCTGTTTCGCCGCGCTGAAGAGCGCATCATCTAGACAGAAATTGTATAGGGGCTGACATATATAAATGAAAAAGGCTATTGATGTCTGCGGATTTCTTGATCAGGTGACATCTGTCTTCGGCATAGTTCCAACCTCCAAACATGGTGATTTCAACTTCGACACGTACAGACACCAAAGTTGCTGACGAGACGTTATCAAGCAATGTTAGAGCGCGCCCTCATCAGTCAAGGACATGACCTCAATAACGACCCCGCTGCTGACAAGGCAACGCCATCTTGCACCCTGTTGCCCGACGCTTAGGATGACGACCGTATTTGGCTGGGAGAAATCAGAACTAACAGTCATCACGTCAGGATTGTTTGTTTCATTGGTAACAGCCAGTTCGTAGACTTGTTCGTCACGAGGATCACCAATACGCAAAGGCGCTTGTTAAGGGGATTGCGACACACTCGTATGGTGCCCTCGGCACGAGACCGGACAACACGCTATTCACGACCCGTACGGAAGTTCATTGCCGGCGCTGCGGCGGCCATATCGGTCATGTGTTCGATGACGGTCCGCCGCCTGTGGGAAAGCCCTGGCGCCTGAACGGGCTTGCATTGATATTTCGCGCTATTTGAAAAGTAAGTCCAGCAATTGGCCAAAGTTCGATTTCTGGGCTGTTAGTGTATCCATTTCCTGTAGGGTCGGACGATAGCGCCGTCCTTTGAAATCAGTCTCGGCCCCGGTAAATCGGGATCATGAAGGCGATGTTTGCTACAAGGAATGCAATAGCACCGAATAGAGCGATAGTGTCTCCCGCGCGCCAAGCGGCTACGACAAAAAACACGGCGGACGTTACAAAAAGCCACCAACCAAGTTTAATCCAGAATTCATTCGGCATGTTATTTCCTTTGTGGCGGCTTCCCTCCGCAGTTCGCTAATCGCGCCACAGATTGTTCTGTTCGTGCTTTGTGATAGTTGCTGACAGCGAAGCGAATTCGTTCGCTACAAATCGACTGAAGCGCTCGACTGATGGCCGCTTCGGTGCCGCCTTTGACCGCAGGAGGCCCAGCGAACGTTCCGGGTGACCGATCCGGATCGAAAGCGCCGCCAGCGTCTTCTGCCGCCTCGCCATGAAAACCACCGAATAGGGCAGAACGGTCAACGCATCGGAATTGTTGAGGATGTTGATGGTTGCAGTCAGCGAACCTCCGGAAAAAGACACCTTGAAATCCCGAATTCCAATGTCAGCAAGCACCTGGCGCATGTCTTGGTAAAGGGGGCTGCTGGTTGGCGGCGCAATCCATGGATAGTTGGCAATATCCGAGAGGCGGATTGACGGTTTAGCCAGCAGGCGGTGCGCATAGCCGCAGGCGATCACATTTCGCCCCTGAAGGACCGGAACGAATTCGAAGCCGTCACCGACAGTTGTCGGGTTGAGCGGGCAGATCGCCAAATCGAGAGTGTTGTTGTCCAATCGGTCCCGAAGCTCATTAGAGTATCCATAAGACTGCTCTATCCGGACTTCCGGGAAGGACGCCTGAAACTGCGGAATCATAGCCGAAATAACGCCGTCCATAAACACCGGTGTGCCACCGAGCCGGACAACGCCTCGTCTTCCGCCCTGATAGCTTGCGACGATTGTGGATGCGGATTTGTTCGCCGCTAAGATCTTACGACCTTCGACAGCCAGAGCGAGGCAGAGTTCAGTCGGAACGAGGGGGCGGCGTGACTTCTCGAAAAGTGGCGCCCCAACACGGGCTTCAAGCATCGAGACTGTTCGCGAAACGCTCGGTTGTGCCTTGCCGAGCGCATCGGCTCCCTCGGTCAAGCCGCCGTTGTCGACAATCGCAGATAGTAATTCTAGATGACGAGGGTCAAGCTTCATAACGTGATGTTATGTTACCAAACTGAAATTCTATCAACTGAGAAATATTCGGCGCTATTTTCGAACATGGGCTTGGGAGGGTTCTATGTCGCTATTCATGTCAAATTTTACCGTCGACACGCGGCCCATCCGTGTCCGGTTCGGCAGTGGATTGCGCAAGGACGTCGCCGCGGAAGTCGAATTGCTGGGGTGCAGCCGCGCTCTGATACTCTCCACACCTCCCCAGTCCGAAACGGCATTGGATATTGCCGCTCTTGTAGGAAATCGAGCAGTCGGCGTGTTCACCAAGGCCGCCATGCACACACCCATTTCCATCACAGAAGAAGCGGTCCGGTATGCGCATGAGGTCGAAGCCGATTGCGTGGTAGCGGTTGGCGGGGGATCAACGACTGGTCTCGGCAAGGCCATTGCGCTACGTACTGATCTTCCCCAGATCGTTATCCCGACCACATATGCCGGTTCAGAGGCGACATCGATCCTCGGTCAGACGGAAAAAGGTGTGAAGGCAACGCTGACCGACCCGAAGGTCCTGCCCGAAGTGATCCTTTACGACGCCGAATTGGTTGCGACACTGCCTGTCCGCATGACGGTCACAAGCGCGCTCAACGCTATGGCTCATGCAGCTGAAGCGCTTTATGCCCAGAACCGCAATCCCGTTTCGACACTCTTGGCCATCGAGGGGTTAAATGCTTTCCGGGATGCTCTGCCTCGCGTAATTGCGAAACCTGACGACATCGGAGCACGCGGCGAAACGCTCTATGGCGCTTGGCTTTGCGGAACCGTTCTTGGCCAGGTTGGCATGGCGCTTCATCACAAGCTCTGCCACACGCTCGGCGGTTCGTTCGACATGCCGCATGCCGAAACCCA
>JAGRLM010000284.1 GCA_020441795.1 Nitratireductor sp. | reverse complement strand
TTCCGCCCGCTCGACATGCCGACACTGTTCGGCGGCCTCAGCGCATGATGAGCGCATAGGGAGACAGAAAATGAAATTCACCCTTTCCTGGCTCAAGGATCACCTTGAAACCGACGCCACGCTGGACGAGATCGTCGAGAAGCTGACGATGATCGGCCTTGAGGTCGAGAATGTCGACGACCGCTCGGTATTCAAGCCATTCGTCATTGCCAAGGTCCTCACCGCAGAAAAGCACCCCGATGCAGACAAGTTGCGGGTGCTTTCGGTTAATACCGGTGACGGCAAGCCGGTGCAGGTGGTGTGCGGCGCGCCCAATGCGCGGGCCGGTCTGGTCGGTGCCTTTGCTGCGCCCGGCAGTTATGTGCCCGGCATTGACGTCACATTGGCGGTCGGCAATATCCGCGGCGTCGAGAGCCACGGCATGATGTGCTCGGAGCGTGAATTGCTGATTTCCGACGAGCATAACGGCATTATCGACCTGCCGGACAACGCGCCGGTTGGAACCCCATTTGCAGCCTATGCAGGTCTGGACGATCCTGTCATCGAGATCGGTATAACGCCCAACAGGCCGGACGCGCTGGGCGTACGCGGCATTGCGCGCGATCTTGCTGCAGCGGGTCTCGGCAGCGTCAGGCCAATGGCAATTGCCAAGCCGAACGGCGAGTTCCCTTGCCCGGTGGCAGTGACAATCGAAGCGGAAGACCTTTGCCCGGCATTCGGTTTGCAGATGGTACGCGGCGTCAGGAACGGGCCATCGCCGAAATGGATGCAGCAACGGCTTCGCGCCATCGGTCTGCGTCCGATCTCGGCACTTGTCGACATTACCAATTATGTGACCTTCGATCTGGGCCGACCGCTCCACGTCTTTGATGCAGCCAAGGTCAAGGGCAATCTCGTGGTACGCAACGCCAGGGATGGCGAGGAGTTTCTGGCACTCGACGGCAAGGCCTACAAGCTTGCCCCCTCGATGTGCGTGATTGCCGATGACAATGGCACCGAGTCGCTTTCGGGCGTTATGGGTGGCGAGCATTCCGGCTGCCAGGACGACACGGTAGACGTTCTGATCGAGTCAGCGCTCTGGGAGCCGCTCAACATTGCCCGCACCGGGCGCGATCTCGGCATCAATACCGATGCGCGCTATCGCTTCGAGCGTGGCGTTGACCCGGCATTCATGGTTCCGGGTCTCGACCATGCCACCAATCTGGTCATCGAATTGTGTGGCGGCACGCCATCGCACCCGGTCATTGCCGGCAATGTGCCAGAGCCTGTGCTGAAGATCGAATTCCCGCATTCGGAAATCCGCCGCCTGACAGGCATTGATGTCGCGCCCGCCGAGGCGCGTTCGATCCTTGATCGCCTCGGTTTCACCGTCGAGGGAGAAGGCGAGGTCGTGACGGTTACCGTGCCGTCAGGCCGTCCGGACGTCCATGGCAAGGCCGATCTGGTTGAAGAGGTGATGCGCATCCATGGCGTCAACAAGATCGCGCCGCAGCCGCTCGTCTCGCACCAGTCTGTGAATTCGAAGATCCTCACGACCGGGCAGATCCGCACCCGCAATTCAAGGCGTGCGCTGGCTGCTCGCGGCATGCTGGAGGCCGTCACATGGTCCTTCATTTCGCATGATCAGGCCCGGCTCTTCGGTGGTGGCCAGGACGAGTTGAAGCTTGCAAACCCGATTTCGGCAGACATGTCCGACATGCGGCCGTCGCTTTTGCCAAGCCTGATGGCTGCTGCTCAGCGCAATGCCGATCGTGGTCTTGGCGATGTCGCCTTGTTCGAGGTTAGCCATGTCTATGCCGGCGAAAAGCCGGAAGACCAGAAGCGCGTTGCTGGTGGCATTCGTCGCGGCACGGCAGGCTTGACCGGCGGCGGCAGGCATTGGCAGGGTGCAGCTTCCGCTGTCTCCGTGTTTGATGCCAAGGCGGATGCCATTGCCGTGCTTGAGGCTTGCGGGCTGGACGGCTCCAAACTGCAGATTTTCGCCGAAGCGCCGGACTGGTATCATCCCGGACGCTCCGGCACCATCCGGCTTGGACCCAAGGTCATCCTGGCAAGCTTTGGCGAGTTCCACCCGATGACGCTTGAAGCGCTGGACGTGACCGGTCCGCTTTGCGGCTTCGAGGTGTTTCTCGATGCAATTCCTGAACCGCGGCAGAAGGCGACCCGCACCAAGCCGGTGCT
This sequence comes from Nitratireductor sp., assembly GCA_020441795.1. Taxonomy (GTDB): domain Bacteria; phylum Pseudomonadota; class Alphaproteobacteria; order Rhizobiales; family Rhizobiaceae; genus BOKV01. The sequence goes on along the minus strand of JAGRLM010000284.1, from coordinate 1,113 downwards.
GAGCCTGTCGCCGCTTCAGGCAGTCAAGCGCGACTATGCCTTTGTCGTCGACAAGGGCCAGGAGGCTGCAGCAATCATTCGCGCGGCTTCGGGCGCTGACAAGAAGCTGATTTCAAATGTCTCGGTCTTCGACATCTTCGAAGGTGCCTCCCTTGGCGAGGGCAAGAAATCGGTGGCGATCGAAGTCACCCTGCAGCCATCCGGCAAGACATTGACTGATGATGAGATCGACGCAGTATCAACGCGCATCATCGACAATGTCGCCAAATCGGCAGGCGGCGTGCTGAGGGGTTGAAACTCGTGTTATGACCTTCCCTTTTGCTGGCCGCAGCCCTAATCTACGGCGGTACAAGGGAGGGCATGCATGTTTCGTTTCGGAATTCTTTCAACCGCCAAGATCGGCTGGGAACATTTCATTCCAGCCGTCAACCAGGCCGACAATTGCGTATTGGCCGGCATTGCCAGCCGCGACCTGAAAAAGGCGAAGAAATTTGCCGAAAAATACGGTGCGCCGCTTGCCTTTGGTTCCTACGAGGAAATGCTCGCCTCACCTGACATTGACGGCGTCTACATTCCCCTACCGACCTCACAGCATGTCGAATGGTCGCTGAAGGCAGCGAAGGCCGGCAAGCATGTGCTGTGCGAAAAGCCGATTGCGCTGAAAGCTGCCGAGATCAGGAAGCTGATTGCAGCGCGCGACAAGCACAATGTCATTATCTCCGAAGCTTTCATGGTCACCTACCATCCGCAATGGCACAAGGTGAGGGAACTGATCGCCTCGGGCGCGATTGGCCAATTGCGCCAGGTCGATGCCGCTTTCACCTATTACAATGTCGATCCCAGGAACATGCGCAACCGGCCGGAACTGGGCGGCGGTGTCATTCCCGATATCGCGGTTTATCCGACCGTGACAACGCGGTTTGCCACCGGCATGGAGCCGAAGAAATTGCAGGCGACCGTCGAATATGATCCGAAATTCAAGACGGATCGCTATGCCAGCGTTCGGGCTGATTTCGGAAGTTTTGAACTCACCTTCTACTTGTCCACCCAGTTGGCCAACCGCCAGGTCTGCGTCTTTCACGGCGACAAGGGCTTCATCGAACTGACGGCACC
>JAGRLM010000283.1 GCA_020441795.1 Nitratireductor sp. | reverse complement strand
TGGAAAACCCGGTGCTCATTGCCGTGCCGCTATTCATCCTGATGGGTTCGGTTGTCGACCGCTCCGGGCTTGCGCAGCAAATGATTGGCGCCATGACGAATGCGGCTGCCGGCTCGGGACGACGGTTGTCGCTATCAATCCTTGCCTTGTCGGGAATCCTTGCCGCAACCACGGGCGTGGTAGGCGCAACGATTGTCATGCTGACGGCGATCGCCCTTCCTGGAATGCTCGCTGCGGGGATAACAAAAAGCCGTGCCGCAGGACTCCTTTGCGCATCTGGCACACTGGGCCAGATCATCCCCCCATCGATTTTGCTGGTGCTGCTGTCGGACCAGATATCCAATTCCTGGCTGGAATCGCAACGCGCCAATGGCCAGTTTGCCGCTGACCCGGTTACCGCGAGTGACCTTTTCGCCGCCGCATTCCTGCCCGGGCTGCTGTTGATCCTGCTCTACGGACTGTGGATTGCATTCTCCTTTGGCAATGGCGCGAAAAACGTCCATGATGGCCCGAAACCGTCAACCGACAATGACGCTGGCAAGCTGGGAGGCAGGTTTCTTGCAGTCCTTTTACCTCCTATCCTCCTGGTTATCGGCGTGCTCGGTTCCATCCTGGCAGGAATAGCAACACCAACCGAGGCGGCGAGTGTCGGGGCAGTCGGTGCCATTGTGCTTGCCGCGGTTCTGGGAGACCAGTCCCTGGCCTCGACCCTGTATCAGGCAGGGCTCGATACGATCCGCCTGACGGGCGCAATTTTCGCAATCATCATCGCCGCATCCGTCCTGTCGCTGGTCTTTCGCGGGCTTGAAGGCGATCTGCTGGTTTACGCGCTTCTGGCCGACATTCCAGGCGGTGCCGGCATGGCACTGGCAAGCCTGATGCTGGTTGTCTTCATCCTCGGCTTTTTCATGGAATTCGTGGAAATCATCTACATCGTGATTCCCGTTGCTGCACCTGCGCTTTTTGCAGCCGGCGTCGACCCGGTCTGGTTCGCCGTGCTGGTTGCGATGAATTTGCAGACATCATTTCTGACGCCGCCTTTCGGTCTGGCACTGTTCTATTTCAGAACGGCTGCCCCGCAGGTTCCAACGTTGGAAATATGGCGCGGTGCTGCGCCCTATATCATCCTGCAAATCGCGGGCCTTGGTCTCGTCTGGGCATTCCCTGAAATTGCCACCTGGCTGCCGGACCTGCTGTAATCTCAGCACTCTGGAATATTGACAGGAACATTGACCGCGAGCCCACCCTCGCTGGTTTCCTTGTAGCGCTCGCTCATGTCCAGCCCGGTCTGGCGCATGGTTTCGATACAGGCGTCCAGTGGCACGAAATGCGTACCGTCACCCTTCAATGCCAGCGACGCTGCGGTAACCGCCTTGACCGCGCCCAGTGCATTGCGTTCGATACACGGAACCTGAACCAGCCCGGCAACAGGGTCGCAGGTCATGCCAAGATGATGCTCAAGCGCGATCTCGGCAGCATTCTCGATCTGCTCCGGGGTTCCGCCCATGACAGCGGCAAGTCCGGCTGCCGCCATCGCGGAAGCTGATCCCACTTCGCCCTGGCAGCCGACCTCGGCCCCCGAAATCGACGCATTGTGCTTGATGATCCCGCCAATGGCTGCAGAGGTGAGCAGGAAGTCGCGAATGCCCTTTTCATCGGCATCCTCATGGAAATGCAGATAATAGCGCAGGACAGCCGGAACCACGCCAGCCGCACCATTGGTGGGCGAGGTAACAACGCGTCCGCCTGATGCATTCTCCTCGTTGACGGCCATGGCATAGACAGCCAGCCAGTCATTGGCGAGCAACGGATTGCGGCGGTTCTGCTTCCACTCTTCCTGCAACCGGTCATGCATCTTGCGCGCCCGGCGCCTGACCTTCAATCCGCCCGGCATGATGCCGTCTTGCGCGATGCCGCGTTCGATGCAGTTGCGCATGGCCGACCAGATCCCGTCGAGCTTGCCGTCGAGTTCCTCGCGCGACAGTTCCACCTCTTCATTTGCCCTTTTCATTGCCGCGATCGACAGGCCGGATTTTCTGGCCATCGCGAGCATCTCATCGGCATTGCGGAACGGGTAGGGCACGTTCTTCTGCACGGCTACCTTGGTCTTGTCCTTCATCGCCTGCAATTCCTGCTCGGTGACGACGAAGCCGCCGCCAATCGAAAAATAGCTTCGCTTCAGCAGCAGACGGCGATTTGAATCATAGGCAAGAAACTGCATGCCATTGGCATGGCCGGGAAGCGGGGTCTTGCGATCAAGCACGAGATCGGTGTCCGGATCAAAGCGGTAGGCAGGATGGCCGGTCGGCTCCACCTGTCGGTCACGCCGGATCGCCTCGACCATGCCATCCATGGCATCGGGGTCGACATTGTCCGGGGTTGCTCCCGCCAGCCCGAGAATGACCGCGCGGTCGCTGGCATGTCCAATGCCTGTATAGGCGAGTGATCCGTGCAGCGACGCTGAAAGATGCGCTACCCTGGCTTCGGTGGGGCGGGGCCAGTCGCCATTGAGAATTTCATCAAGGAAACGCGCGGCAGCGCTCATCGGCCCCATCGTGTGGGAACTCGAAGGTCCGATGCCGATCTTGTAGATGTCAAAAACTGAAAGAAACATGGCCAGCCTCATGAGACAGCCATGCAAAATATCCAAAGTGATCCGCAGTCAATGCTCCAAAACCGGCATCATCCTGCGTTTCAAAGATTTCGGGCAATTTCGCAGATCACTTCAAAGGCAAGATCGATGTCTGCTTCATTGACCTCGAACTGGCCGATCTGGAAACGTATCACATAAACTCCGTCGAGAATGGTCTGGGTAACATAGATCCTGCCATCATCATTGATGGCCTTCACCAGTTGCTGGTTGAGTGCCTCGACATCCCTGACGCCCTTTCCCAGATAGCGAAAGGAAAACAGCGAAAGCATCGGCTCGCTGGTAATCTCGAAATCCGGTTCTGCCCGCAGGCGCGCGGCGAGCTTTCGTGCCCATGCCACATGATTGCGGATCATCATGCGCAGGCCTTCCAGCCCATGGGCGCGGATGAGGAACCAGAGCTTGAGCGCCCTGAACCTGCGGCCAAGCGGCACCGACCATTCGGAGTAGTTGATGATCCCGTCCTTGCCATGGGTCTGCAGATAGGCGGGACGAATGGCGAGTGTACGGACAAGGTCTTCGGGTTCGCGGATGAAATGCGCTGCACAGTCGAATTGCGCACCCAGCCATTTGTGTGGATTGAAAACCACTGAATTGGCATTCTCGATGCCCGCCCACAATTCCCGGTATTCCGGGCAGATCATGGCGGACCCGGCCCAGGCCGCATCGACATGAACGTAGAGATCATGCTTTCTGGCCACCGCGCAAACGGCAGCAACATCGTCGGTCCCACCAACGCCGGTGCCGCCGACACAGGCAATGATGCCGGCCGGTTTCATGCCTGCTGAAATATCGTTTTCGATCGCTGCCTCGAGCGCGGCTATGTCCATGGCGCGATGCTTGCCCGTTACGCCTATCTTCACGAGGTTCGCCTGGCCAATGCCTGCGACCCAGATAGCGCGGTCAATCGAGGTATGGACCTCGCCCGAACAGTAGATTCGCAAGGCTGGTTGACCGCTGAGGCCTGCTTCATTGCCCTGCCAGCCGAGGCTTCGCTCGCGCATCGTCAGCACTGCTGCAAGGGTTGCAGAGGATGCTGAATCCTGGATCACGCCTGAAAACCCCTGGGGCAGTCCAAGCGCCTGGCGCAGCCAGTCCAGTATCCGGGTTTCAAGCTCGGTCGCCGCAGGTGAGGTTTGCCACAGCATGCACTGTGCCGCCATCGCCGACACGAGATATTCGGCAATCACCGAAACAGGTGCTGCATTGGCCGGAAAATAGGCAAAGAAGCGCGGATGCTGCCAGTGCGTCATGCCCGGCATGATGATGGTCTCGAAATCCGCGAAAATCGCTTCCATTGCCTCCGCTGTTTCAGGTGGCGAGACAGGCAGTTGTGCAGCAATTTCACCAGGCTCGGTTTGCGCCCTTACGGGGAGGTCGCGCAAGCTGGCGCGGTAGTCCGCGCCCCATTCCGCAGCGCGCTTCGACCATTCCCTGAAATCGTCACCATTCATGAGCGGCGTGCTTCCTCGATATACAATTCCCGAAGCCTAAGGGTAACGCTGCCGGGATTGCCGTTGCCGACACCCTTGCCGTTGATGCTGACCACCGGCATGACAAATGTGGTTGCGGAGGTGACAAAGGCCTCGTCTGCGCTCATCGCCTCGTCCTCGGTGAAAGCGCGCTCCTCGACAACAAGCCCGTCTTCGCTGGCCAGGCGCATCACCGCCTTGCGGGTAATGCCATGCAGGATGTCGTTGGACAGTTGCCGTGTGATGATCTTGCCGCCCTTGATGATCCAGGCATTGTTGGACGTGCCTTCGGTGATCTTGCCGTCCTCGACCATCCACGCATCATCAGCGCCTGCATCGAGTGCGGCCTGCTTTGCCAGCGACGGCGCCAGCAATTGCACGGTCTTGATGTCCCGGCGGCGCCAGCGAATGTCTTCGAGCGTGATCACCGCCCAGCCTTTGGCAACAGCCGGATTGTCGACCAGTTTCTTTTCCTGGGTAAACATGACGATCGAGGGTTTCGGGTCTTTCGGCAGCGCAAAGTCCCGGTCTGCAACGCCTCGGCTGACCTGCAGATACAGCGCCCCTTCCACCAGTCCGTTGCGGGCGACGACTTCCTCTTGCGCTGCAATGATCTCCTCGTCGCTCATCGCGAACACCATCCGGAGTTCGGAAAGCGAACGCCGCAGGCGCGCCATATGCGCGGCATTGTCGATGAGCTTGCCATCGATTACCGAACTGACCTCGTAAACCCCGTCCGCAAACAGAAAGCCGCGGTCGAAAACGGATATTTTCGCGTTTTCCTCATCAAGGAATTCGCCATTGACATAGACTGTGCGGCTCATGCGGTTTCCACCTCCCAGTGGATCGGGAACATCGGGTTGAACAGGGTGACGGGGCCTGCGCCCGTCTCTATTTTCTCGGGATAGTCAACCGCTTCGTCACGCCTGACCAGCGTCATGCGCGCCTCATTTGGGGCAAGGCCGTAAAAGGCGGGACCATTGAGCGAGGCGAATGCTTCCAGCCTGTCAAGCGCATTGTCCTCTTCGAAGACATGCGCGAGGCACGCCATGGTATTGGTCGCGGAAAACACCCCGGCGCAGCCACAGGCGCATTCCTTGAGCGGGTCGACATGCGGGGCGGAATCCGTTCCCAGGAAAAACCGCCTGTCGCCCGAGGTCGCAGCCTCGCGCAGGGCAAGACGGTGACTTTCGCGCTTGGCAACCGGCAGGCAATAATAATGCGGACGAATGCCGCCTGCCAGGATCGCATTGCGGTTGATGATCAGGTGATGGGTTGTGATCGTTGCCCCAAGAAGCGTGTCCGCCGAGCGCACATAGTCGACGCCCTGGCTAGTTGTCACATGCTCCATGATGATCTTGAGTGCCGGGATTTTTCGCCGCAGCGGATCCAGCACGCGGTCGATGAACACGGCTTCACGATCAAAGATGTCGATGCTGGCGTCGGTTACCTCGCCATGCACGCAAAGTGGCATGCCGATCTCCGCCATGCGCTCCAGCATTGCAGTGACCTTCGCGATATCGCGAACACCGCTGGCCGAATTGGTTGTGGCGCCCGCCGGGTACAGTTTCACGGCAGTGGCAATGCCGTGGTGAAAGGCGGCTGCAACATCATCGGGATCGGTGGTTTCGGTCAGATACAGCGTCATCAGCGGCTCGAAGGCCAAGCCCTTTGGCAACGCCGCCATGATCCGCTCACGATATGCCACGGCGTCGGATGCGCGAACCACCGGCGGCACCAGATTGGGCATGATGATGGCTCTGGCAAAATGGGCGGCGCTGTGCGGCAGCACGCCTTTCAGCATCTCGCCATCGCGCAGATGCAAATGCCAGTCATCGGGTTTGCGAATCTCGATTCGTTTCAATGTCACCGTCCTGCTCTTGCAATGGTTCCGTCATAGTGGGGAAGTTGCATGGCGGCAAGCGCTCACGCTTCCTCGAAACCTTCAAGCACGTTGACGGTGTTGATGCCGATGGCGTCAATGGCATAGCCACCCTCCATGCAGAAAACGGTCGGAAGGCCAAGCTTGCCGATCCTCCTCCCGCAATCGGTGAAATCCTGTGATTCCAGCTTGAAGAAACTGATCGGATCATCCTTGAAGGCATCGACGCCAAGCGAGATTACAAGCGCTTCCGCACCGAAGTCGCGGATCGCCCTGAGGCCGATATCCAGTGCCTCTGCCCAGGAAGGATAGGCTGTGCCGGGCGGCATGGGAAGGTTCAGATTGGCACCTTCTCCTGCACCTTCGCCGGTCTCGTCCGCATAGCCCAGGAAATGCGGGAACGCATCTTCCGGCTGGCCATGCAGCGAGACAAACAGCACGTCACCCCGCCGGTAGAATATGTCCTGGGTGCCATTTCCATGGTGGAAATCGACGTCGAGAACGGCAACCTTCTGCGCGCCATCCTGCAGGAACATCTCAGCTGCGACTGCGGCGTTGTTGATGAAGCAATAGCCGCCGAACCAGTCGATGCCGGCATGATGGCCGGGGGGGCGGCACAAGGCGAAGGCCGTTCTCGCCCCTTGTGCCACATGGCGCTGCGCGGATTGGGCGCTGGCGCATGATGATTTCACGGCTTCCCATGTGCCGGATGTGATGGCTGTTTCTGCAGCTGCTGCATAATATCCGGCCTTGCCATCCACGTCCTTTGGTGCCCGCATTTGCTGTGTGCGCCGCACCGGGAAGGATGTCGGGATGATGTCACCCTTGTGCCCCGCCGCCGTCCATTGCGCCCATGCCGTTTCGAGGAATTCGAGATATCCCGCGTCATGAACCCGATTGACAGCCAGCGGATCGAAGTCTGATGGATCGCCAACATCGTCAAAGCCGCGCAGCCGCAGCCGCTCAAGCACATATTCCATGCGCGAGGGACGCTCGAAAGGCAGCACCATCTCGCCGTCATGCAATTCACCCTTGGGGAAATGCAACAGGTGCCTAGAACTGTGAAAGACTTTCATTTGTCATACCCTGCCAAACAGAATGTTGCCGACCAGTCTGTCACGCCCATAAACGTCATTGAAGTCGTAGAGCTTGCCGTCATCGCCAATCCAGACCGTGAAATAGCCTAGATGCACGGGGATCGGCTTGCGGAATTTCGCCTGCACGGTCTTGCCCGAGGCAATGGTGCCGTCAATCTGTGAACGCGTTACCGAACCGTCGAGCTTGTACAGCAGGGCAGCCCATTCGACCGGCTTTTCAACCCGGATACAGCCATGCGAGAGTGCGCGATCCGCCTTGTCGAATAATTGCCGCGAGGATGTATCATGCAGATAGACATTGAAGCGGTTGGGAAACAGGAACTTGACCACGCCCAG
>JAGRLM010000282.1 GCA_020441795.1 Nitratireductor sp. | reverse complement strand
TCGGTGCCGCCATTGAGGATGCGGACCTTGTAGTCGACAAGCTCAAGGTCCTCGATCGCTGACTGGAATTTGCCAAGATCCTTGCGCAAGGCGCGGTCAAGCGCGTTGACGGGCCCCGCCCCTTCCGCGACCGACAAGAAGCGCTCGCCATCAACGCTGAGTTTGACCACGGCTTCTGAAACGGTGACCACTTCGCCCACCGCATTGAACCTGCGCTCGACCTGCACGCGGAAGCTCTCGACGTTGAAGAAATCGGGAACCGTGCCAAGCGTCGAGCGGGCCAGGATTTCAAAGCTCGCCTCCGCCGCCTCGTAGGCCCAGCCCTGGCTTTCGCGCTCCTTGACGATGGCGACCAGCCGGTCAAGCCGTGGGTCGGACTTGTTGACCTCAATGCCGCGGCGCTCCAGTTCCGCGATGAAATTCGACTTGCCGCCCTGGTCGGAAACCATCACGCGGCGATGATTGCCGACGGTTTCCGGCGGCACATGCTCATAAGTCTGGGGTTCTTTCAGGATGGCCGAAGCATGAATGCCAGCCTTGGTGGCAAAGGCCGACTGGCCGACATATGCCGCCTGGTGATCAGGCGCGCGGTTGATGAGTTCGTCAAACTTGTGCGACAGCCGCGTGAGTTCGCCAAGTGATTGTTGGCTGACACCCGTCTCGAAGCGGTCTGCCCAGACCGGCTTCAGCGCCAGGCTTGCAATCAGCGTGACCAGATTGGCATTGCCGCAGCGCTCTCCAATTCCGTTCAATGTTCCCTGTATCTGGCGCACGCCCGCGTCAACCGCAGCCAGCGAATTGGCAACCGCCTGGCCGGTATCATCATGGGCATGGATGCCCAGCCTGTCGCCGGGGATACCGGAGGCAATGACGGCGCGAACGATATCGGCCACTTCCTGTGGCTGGGTACCGCCATTGGTGTCACACAGGACGATCCAGCGCGCACCGGCTTCCAGTGCGGTCCTGGCGCATTGCAGCGCATAGGCGGGATTGGCCTTGTAACCATCGAAGAAATGCTCGCAGTCGATCATCGCCTCGCGTCCGGTCGCAAGCGTCGCCTTCACCGTATCGGCAATGCAGACCAGGTTTTCCTCGTTTGTGGTGCCGAGCGCGACGCGCACATGATAGTCCCAGCTCTTGGCAACAAAGCAGATCGCATCGGTCGCGGACTGGAAAAGGGCTGCCAGTCCCGGATCGTTCGACGCGGAAATGCCCGGCCTGCGGGTCATGCCAAAACCGACAAAGCCGGCCTTCCTGGTGCGCTTGCGCGAAAAGAATTCAGTGTCTGTCGGGTTCGCTCCCGGATAGCCGCCCTCGACATAATCAACGCCGATTTCCTCCAGCATCGCTGTCACGGCGATCTTGTCGGCCACCGAAAAATCGATGCCGGGCGTCTGCTGCCCGTCGCGCAGGGTGGTGTCAAATATCTGGAGGCGTTCGCGTAGCGTGCGAATCGTGATGTTTGGCCCGGCCCATTCCTTTATTTCATATCCTCGCTCATGGCGCAATGCGCCATGGCTGCGGGCAAC
>JAGRLM010000281.1 GCA_020441795.1 Nitratireductor sp. | reverse complement strand
GTCTCCGGCGTCTCGTTGTCCAGACCAACGATGAACTGCGCTTCGGTGAAAATATCGGCGTCACGCAGCAACTGGATGGCGCGTTTGTTCTGCTCGACCTTGGTTTCCTTGTTGAAGCGGTCGAGCTTCAGCTGCGCAGCAGCTTCCGTGCCAAGGCTGACATGAACCAGCCCCGCCTCACGGTAAAGTGCCAGATATTCCTCGTCACGAATGATGTCGGTAACGCGTGTATTGATACCCCATTTCACCCGATCCGGCAGTCCGCGCGCGATCAGTTCGCGGCAGAATGCAATGAACTTCTTGCGGTTGATGGTCGGTTCCTCGTCCGCCAGAATGAAAAAGCCGACCTGGTGGTCATTGACCAGGGTTTCGATCTCGTCGACGACCTTTTTCGGATCCCGGATGCGGTAATCGCGCCAGAATTTCCATTGGCTGCAAAACGAACAGGTGAATGGGCAACCGCGTGCCATGTTCGGTATCGCCACACGAACACCAAGCGGAACATAGATGTATTTTTCCCATTCAAGAAGCGACCAGTCGGGGGTGACGGCATCGAAATTCTTGACGGTTGGTGCGGCTGGCGTGGCAACAATGCTGCCATCGGGTTCAATGAATGCAAGACCGCGAATGGCGTGGCGCTCTTGCGGCCAGCGCCCTGTATCGACCGCCTGGACAAACTCGGCGAAGATTTCCTCACCCTCGCCACGCACGATCACGTCCACCCATGGCGCCTCGGAAAAGACCTGCTTGTACATGAAAGTGGCATGAATGCCGCCAAGCACCCTGATGGCCGAGGGGCAAACCTCCCGTGCGATCTCCAGGCACCGCTCTGCCGTATAGATGGATGGTGTGATCGCCGTGCAGCCGATGATGTCGGGCTGCAATTCGACCAGACGTTTGCGCAATTCCTCCTCTGAAAGATCATTGGTCATGGCATCAAGGAAGTGGATGTCCTCGAAGCCGACCTGCTTCAACGATCCCGCCAGATAGGCCACCCAAGCCGGGGGCCAGTTGCCGGCAATTTCCGCGCCGCCTGAGTGATAGTTTGGATGAATTAGTACTATGCGCATTTCCGTCACCTCCCAAATTGTAAAGAAAGGTTGACAGAAAATCCGTCCATGAAAATTGACATGGATCAACTGGCGGGGATTGCCTATATGGGGTTGTATGATCGGAGAAGCGTGATGAGCGGCCTTGTATTTGCCATTCTTGTTTTTGCAGCTGCCTCGAGCGGCGCGGTGTTCAAGCCGGGTGAATGGTACCTGTCGCTGAAGCGCCCGTCATGGACGCCGCCAAGTTGGGCATTCCCGGTTGTCTGGACCATACTTTACATCATGATTGCAATTTCAGGCTGGATGGTCTGGGAGCGGGCAGGGTGGAGCGCCGCCATTGCGGTCTGGGGACTGCAACTGGTCATCAATGCCGCCTGGTCATGGCTGTTTTTCGGGCGCCGTCGCATGGATCTGGCGATGATCGATGTCTCGCTGCTGTTTGCTGCAGTGGTCGGATACATCGTGCTGGCCTGGCCGATTTCACAGACTGCGGCCTATCTCTTCATGCCCTATGCGCTTTGGGTGGCAACTGCGGCGACGCTCAATTACTCGGTCTGGCAACTCAACCGCGATTCAATCAGCACCTAGGTTCAGACGCGGGGAAGGCGCAGTCCTTCTTGCAATAACCCTGCCATATAGATCGCTTGCATGAACCACCAGCGCTGCAATCAGCCATAGCGCGATCAACCATGCTCCACCGTCCGTCAGTGCTGCCCGAAGTGCACCGAGCAGTGCCAGGCCGGAGGCAAGGGTGAGGCCCGTACGGGCAAGGGTTTTGCGATCCATCCAAACGGCGATTGCCACAATCTCCAGCGCAATCACGCCAATTGCAATATCGGCTATCCGTCCGGAACTCACTATTGCCTCGATCCAGCCGGAAATGATCATCGCGGTGCAAGGCCAATCAACTGGCCAAGGTCCTTGATGGCAATACGCAAATGCGCCAGCGGATCGCGGCGAACCAGCTTCTTGTTCAGATAGCCTTCCCAGGTCAGGCGCTGGATATCCGCATCCTTGCAAAGGCTGACAAACTTCTCGCGCCGCTTGTCTGAACTGTACCAGAAATATTGCATCATCCCGAGCACCATGAAGACCCGTCCATGTGCCTTCTTGAAGCGCTTGCGTGCCATGGCCAGATGGCGCGGATTGCCGGTCCGCAGTGTTTCGAGGGCTGCATCGGCAGCAAGGTCTCCCGTATGCATCGCGTAATAGATGCCTTCGCCGGAAGAGGGGGCTACAACGCCTGCAGCGTCGCCCGCCAGAAGCACATTGCGCCCGTCATCCCAGCGCTTCATCGGCTTGAGCGGTAGCGGCGCTCCTTCCTCGCGGATGGTCTCGGCATCCGCCAGTCCGAACCTTTGGCGCAGCTCGCGCGTCGCAGCCTTCAGGTCAAAGCCCTTGTTGGCCGAACCAACGCCAACGCTGGTATTTTCGCCATGCGGAAACACCCATCCATAGAAGTCGGGCGAGATTTCCCCGTCATAAATGACTTCGCAGCGATGCGGATCGAAGTCGCCCGTATCAGCGCCGCCCGGTGAGCGAACGATTTCATGATAGGCAAACACGTAAGGCGGGCGCGCCTTGGCGCCAAAGACCTGCCTGCGAACAGCGGAATTTGCGCCATCTGCGCCTATGACAAGCCTCGCCGTGCGGGTGATCGCTTCTGCCGACTTGTCCTTCGGGTCGAGGGTCACTGTAACCGTGCCATCATCATTGCGCACCAGTTCGCGAAAGGTTGCGACTGCGCGTTCGGCGCCAGCTGCCTCAGCCTCGTCGCGCAACCATGGATCAAACACATCCCGGTCCACCATGCCGACATAGCCGATATCGCCGATCTCCATCGAGACCTGATTGCCGCTGGGTGCCGTCATGCGTGCGCCCCTGACCCTCGCCTTTATCTGTGAGGCGGGCAGGGCATATTCGGCCATGGCGATCGATGGCACTGCGCCACCACAGGGCTTGATGCGGCCTTCCCGGTCAACAAGGAGCGTCGCAATCCCGGCCTCTGCCAGCCTTTTGGCCGCAATGGCTCCGCACGGCCCTCCACCAATGACAATGACATCATGATCGCATTTCGGGTCAGGCTTGGTCATCTTCCTACTCCGCCGGGTTCAAGAGGGGGCTGTTGAATTGTTCGCGGTTTTCCGGGCGCGCCTGGGCACGAATGCGCGTTGCCAGAATGGCGGCAAAGACAAACAGCAGGGCCTCGAGGGAAAACACGGCAAAAAACGCATTCGCGTCGCTATGGGTGAGCTTGCGGGTGATATCGATGGCAACAGTTCCCATGAAACCGCCAAGCCCGAATGATATGGCTTGTGCTGCACCCCAGACGCCCATGCGAATGCCTTCGCGACGGCCGCCGCCCGCACCTGCCAAAACCATCATCGAGCCGATGGCTGCGACCGCGAACGCACCATTGGCCGCTCCCAGTGCAAAGATATTGGCCTTGAGCGGCCATTGCGGTGCCATGGTGGCACCAAGTGCAAGGCCTGCAAGCGCAAGAGCCGAAACCATGCAACCCCAAACCGTGAAGAAGCGCAAAATCTGCGGCTTGCGGCTGGCAAGCAGGCTGCCCATGATACCGACAACCGCCATCCCAAGCAGGACGCCGCCATGCTGTACGCCGGAAATCTTCGTCGTTTCGCCAGGGGTCAGGCCAAAAAGCAGACCGCCGAAGGGTTCGAGGATGAGGTCCTGTGTTGAATAGGCCAACATCGACAGAAACACGAAGATCGTGAAAAGGCGGGCCTCAGGATCAGCCCAGGTCTCGGCAAGTGCCTCGCGGAAATTGGAAGCAACCTCGTTTTCCGACGAAACAGCCGTGATGGGCGCGGCATTGCGCTCGACGCCCCAAACGGCAATGATCGACAATGTGAGCGCAATGGCACCGGCACCAGCGGTGATTAGCACCAGGCGCTGCAGCGAGAACGGATCAAGCAGGATGCCGGAAATGATCGCCGTGACCACGATGCCGGCAATCATCATCATCCACACGATGGTTGCAGCAGCCGGGCGGCGCGCTGGCGCTGTGCGGCTGGCAAGCAGAGCCAGCAGCGATGTGCCTGCAGCCCCGATGCCGAAGCCGATAAAGGTGAAGGCGATTATTGCCGCCGTCATGGCAAGCGCGAACGAACTTTCAAACAGCATCGTGGTTGCAGCAGCACCTGTGCCCGCAATCGCCAGCACGGTAATGCCACCCAGTATCCACATTGTCCGATTGCCGCCACGGTCCGACCCGTGGCCCCAAAGCGGGCGCGAGATTTGCACGGCATAATGCAGGCCAACCAGAAGGCCTGGAATGACGGCTGCCAGTGAAAGTTCCACGACCATGACCCGGTTCAGGGTAGATGTGGTGAGCACGACGATGGATCCCAATGCTGCCTGCACGAGACCTAGTCTGATGATGGAAAACCATCCAAGGCCAGGCGCTCTTGCTGCGCGGGTCGATCGGTTGTCATTCATTCTGTTTCTCCCCGCTTTGGCCCTATGAAATGGGTACCAGTCCATCCCTGAGCGCAAAGGCTGCAATCATCATGCCTGTCACGTAAAGACCAACGCCGACCGTCGAATACCAAACTGCGTACCGGACCGGATCAGCGATGAAACGCCGGATCGCCACCAGTTGCGCTGCAACAAGGGCAGCAATCAGCAGCGCTGAAACTGTTGCTCCCCCTTGCCAGAGCAGCGCTGCGACGAGGACTTGCGAGCCGAGCATCACCAGGCCGGTCACCTTGGCCGCAAGGCTCGCGCCCAGTTGCACTGGCAATGACGCAACACCCATCTGGCGGTCGCCTTCCATGGACTTGAAATCATTGATGGTCATGATGCCGTGCGCGCCGATCCCGTAGAGCAGAGCTACCAGCATCATCCGTGTGTCGGGCAGGGTGCCGAGCGCTGCCGCGGCAGCAGTGATCCACGGAAGGGTCTCATAGGAAAAACCGACGGCGCCATTGCCGAACCAGCCATTCTTCTTCAGCCGGAACGGCGGCGCGCTATAGGCCCAGGCAAGGGCAAGGCCGACGGACGCCGCGGCGAACACCCATGGGCCCAGAAACCATGCAACGACAAGTGAGAGCACGCTGTTGGCAATCGCAATCCACAAGCCCCAATATCCCGGCATCCTGCCGGAGGGAATGACGCGGTCAGGCTCGTTGATTGCGTCGACATGCCGGTCGAACCAGTCATTGACTGCCTGGCTGGTACCGCACAACAGCGGCCCCGCAAGAAGAACGCCAATGGCCAGATAAGGCCAGCGATCCGTTGTCATGGCACCCGAAGACACCGCCCCGCAGGCATAGGCCCACATCGGTGGAAACCAGGTAATCGGCTTCAGCAATGCCAATACGGCATCGGGCGCTGGCCATCTGACGGGTTTGCGGGCAATTTCGTTGATACTCATGCGGGAAGTCTAGGATTGCCCGCAAAAACTGTCAACAAGAATGGACAGTGTAAATCAGTTTTTACACGCCGTGATGTTCACTCTTCGCCGGTGAAATCTTCTAGGTCATGCCTGCGGAGTTTCATGTAGAGACTCTGGCGTGAAACACCGAGCAGGTCGGCGGCGGATGCACGGTTGTTCTCGGTCTGGCGCAATGCCGCCTCGATACAAAGTTTTTCAATCACATCAACGGCTTCGCGGATAAGGTCCTTCAACGGCACACGACCGATAAGGGCGGCAAAATCCGAGGATTCGGATTGCAGACCGCCGGGCCGAACCGTCCACTGGTTCTCGCGCTGGGTCTGTTCGGCAATGAGAATGGTGAAGGTTGCCTCGTCTTCCTCGTCATTGCGGGTCGCGGAAAGGCGCACGGAGCGCGTTGCGCCAAGGTCATCCCGTACCATGGTCAGGAAGTGGTGAACCTCGCCTTCATCCCGCAAGCGCGAGGACAATACTTGCATGTCGACACCGGAAGAGCCGACCCAGGTATTGACGTTGCGGCCAATGACCTGTTTGCGGTTGAGGATATGGATCATGTCGAGGAAACGGTCATTGACCTCGCGGACAATGCCCTTGCTGTCAGTAACGATCAGCGCATCGGGAACGGCTTCCATCCAGGCCTGGTGAATGTCGCCATGGCCATTGCGGAATCGCATCGCATGATCGGACGGGAACAGGGTGACCATCAGGTTGATGCGGCCTGATTCACGATAAGGCTCGATCTTCAGATTGTAGCGTGTTGCATCCCGCAGCGAAGTTGCATGTGCCAGTTGGGTTTCGCCGCGAACCAGCGCTTCCTGAAGGGAATCGGCTATGGAATCGCGGTCCTTCTTTTCGAAAAGGGCGGCAAGGCTCTCATCGACAAGTTTGGCCGATTGCGCACCAAAGCACGAAGCTGCTGCTGCATTGCTGTCGATGATCTTGCGTGATTCGCCTGAAACCACGAGCATCGCGCTCTCGGTCTTCTGGAAAATCAGACGATAGCGCGTCTCGGTTTCCCGAATCCGGCGATAGTCGCGTTCCAGTTCGAACTGGGCATGAATGAGCTGTTGCTGGATTTCGGCAAATTTCCGCAGGTCCTTGCCAAAGGCTACGCAATGCGGGAAGCCGTCGATGCGGGTAAGCACATATTCAACCGGCAAGTCCTGCAGATTGGAAAGGCGATTTCCGGGATGATTCACCTGATGGCTATGGCTGGTGCTGCCCTTGGCGCACTCATCCATCAATGCACCAATCTTTTCAACGCATTCAGAGGTTACAGTGTCGCGCCAGTCGCGGCCAACCCAGCTTCTCAGGCCATACTGTTCGAGTGTCCCGTCGACAAATGCAATGTCGCGCACGGTGCCATCCGAATTCAGGATCAAGGTTATGTCTGAACCCATCGAGGCAAATTGCCGAGCGACCTCGCCGCTGATATTGTCAAACAGGCCGGTCGGACTTTCAAACAATTTGCGGGACGAACGCGTGGTCGCTTTTTCCATTGCTACTTCAGGCTGGGGCATGAGTGCCCGGTGAAAGTAAGCCTGTCCCAATTGCTGCCGATTTGCAAACGGTATCGAAAGCAAAGCTCTCAGCAAGCTTGATCCCGAGATAGGCGTCGCGGCATACCTTGTCAACGCCCTTTCTGGTCAGCCAGTTAACACGATGTTGCGTTGCAGCGCCGCCAGCCATGAAAAATATGTTTCTGCCATTGATTGCCGTCTTGGCTGCCTCGACAAGGCGGGCGACCGGTTCCGCCAGTTCTTCGTCAGACCAGGAGAGGCAAATCGCAATTGCGCCGGATCGGTCCAGCTTCTCGCGAAACTCCTTCGCACAGCTTGTGCTGGCAATATCGGTATACCACCCGCGCGCCCTGAACATTTCTTCAATCATGACCACGGGAAACATGTGTTTCTCAAGCTCGCAATGGCAAACCAGTATTGCCGGCGCCACCCCGTTTGCGACCGGTGTGGGTTCCTGGCCAATGCGGCGGATTGCGGCCTGCAATCTGGTGCTGGCAATCGTCAATTGCACGAAATTCAGCTTGTCACAGTCCCAGGCGCTGCCCAATCGCTGCATGATCGACTGGATCACTGCAAAGCGGACAAACTTGTCTGGACCCAGATGGGAAAGTTCTGCCGCGATATCGATGGGATTGCCGGATACAATGGAAGCGAAAACATGTTCCTCCATTTCCCGGGCGAGGCTTGTGCTGCGCGGGTCGGTGGCTTTCTGCTCTATGATGCGATCATGGAACATGGGGTTGGACAGGGCCTGAAGCACCATGCCCGATATCTGGGAGCCGACCCGCTCACCCTCGGTATTTTCAAAATGAGATGGAACATGTGCCAGGCTCTCAACGCCGCCATATGCGTCATTTCTGTTCATGCCGTATTCCCTCCCGTATTCCCGAGGGCACGACACACATGAAGGATAATGCTCCACACATGCCAATCAGAACCGGTTTCCAGCCAATAATATTCGGAACCTGGAAACCTGTCCCGAATGCACCCGCCGCGTAATTGCGCAGGTGGTCACCCATTCCGCACAGCATGGACCGGATGGAAGTTCTTGTAAATAATTTTTTACGTCAATAAAAATTGACACTTTTCAAATCTGTGACTAACCTTCCAGTTCTGAGCCTGTGGGAGGCGGTCTGAACGCAGCGATCCATTCGTGGTCAGTCGGACAGATCAGGACAATTTGAGAGGCTGGAAACAGGTGCAACAAGCAGGCAAGGCCCTTTATACGGAACAGGAACGGCAACGCCGCGACTCTACCGTCTGGACGTTGGTCCAGGGTGTTCTGGCCCCGGTGCAGTTCGTTGTATTCCTGGTCAGCCTCGGTCTCATCCTGCGTTACCTGTCCACGGGCCATGGCCTCGAAGCCGCGCAAATCTCGGTCATCATCAAGACCCTGACCCTCTACGCAATCATGATTACCGGCGCGATCTGGGAGAAGGTCGTTTTCGGCCGTTACCTGTTTGCACCAGCCTTCTTCTGGGAAGACGTGTTTTCCATGCTGGTGCTGGCGCTGCACACCGCATATCTGGCGGCCTATTGGGGTGGTCTGCTCGCTCCGGGCGCACTCATGATGCTGGCTCTTGCAGCCTATGTCACCTACATCATCAATGCGGGGCAGTTCCTCTGGAAATTGCGCCAGGCGAGGCTCGGTGCCCCGCCGCGCAAGGCGGCAAACGCCATTGCTTCCTCTCATGCAGTGGGAGCTTCGCAATGAACGTCGTCACGCGCAATCCAGACATTGCCTGCCAATCCGCAGACAGCAGACCCGGTGATTTCCAGCCATTGCGCGAGCGCGGCCAACACGAAGTCTTTTGCGGGCTGACCTCGATCATGTGGCTGCACCGCAAGATGCAGGATGCCTTTTTCCTGATCGTTGGTTCCCGCACTTGTGCGCATCTGATGCAATCTGCTGCCGGCGTCATGATTTTTGCCGAACCGCGCTTCGCCACCGCCATCATCGGCGAGCGCGATCTTGCCGGCATGGCGGACATGAATGACGAGCTGGACAAGGTCGTCGAGCGCTTGCTGGCGCGCCGCCCCGATATCAAGATGCTGGTTCTCGTTGGTTCCTGCCCGTCCGAGGTCATCAAGCTGGACCTATCGCGCGCGGCATCACGGCTTGATCGCCTGCACCAGCCCCGGCATCGTGTCATGGCCTATTCGGGCAGTGGCATCGAGACCACCTTTACCCAGGGCGAAGACAATTTCCTCGCAGAGCTGGTAACGCGCATGCCAGCCGAAAAGCCTGGCGCTGCGCCATCGCTGATTGTCGTTGGCGCGATGGCTGATGTGGTCGAAGACCAGATGACGCGGATCTTCCATGGGATGGGCATCGAGAATGTTGCGTTTCTGCCCTCGCGCAGCAGCGAATCGCTTCCCGCCATTGGTCCCAACACGGCTTTCCTGATGGCACAGCCATGGGTCAATGCCACCGCACTTGCCATGCAGAAGCGCGGGGCAAGGCGGATTGCAGCACCTTATCCACTGGGTGAGGAGGGTACGACTGCATGGCTGAAGGCGGCTGCAGAAGAATTCCGGGTGGACGCAAGCAGGTTTGACGCCATCACGGCACCAGGCCGCGAAAGGGCAAGGCTTGCGGTCGAGCGCTACCGCGAGGCACTGGCCGGCAAGCGGATATTCCTGTTCCCCGACTCGCAGCTCGAGCCCGCACTGGCCCGCTTCCTCCACCGCGAACTGGGTTGCGAAATCATCGAGGCGGGAACGCCTTACATGCATCGTGAGCATGTTGCCGAAGAACTGGCACAACTGCCCGCCAGCGCCACGCTGAGCGAGGGCCAGGACGTGGAACTGCAGATCGACCGCGTCCATGAGAGCAATCCCGACCTGATTGTCTGCGGCATGGGTCTCGGCAATCCGTTCGAGGCAGAGGGACGCTCCACCAAGTGGTCGATCGAACTCGTTTTCTCACCCATCCATGGCTATGAGCAAGCAGGGGACCTGGCGGAACTGTTCGCCCGTCCCCTGGCGCGTCGCGGCCTTTTGAAAGTGGGGACCTGATCATGGAACTCACTGTCTGGACTTATGAAGGACCTCCCCATGTCGGCGCGATGCGCGTGGCAACATCCATGCAGGATGTGCATTACGTGTTGCATGCGCCACAGGGCGACACCTATGCCGATCTGCTGTTCACCATGATCGAGCGGCGCAAGGCCCGCCCGCCGGTAACCTATACAACTTTTCAGGCGCGCGACCTTTCAGGAGACACTGCGGAAATCTTCAAGAAGGCCTGTCGCGACGCGGCAGAGCGCTTCAAGCCCCAGGCAATGCTGGTCGGTGCATCCTGCACGGCGGAACTGATCCAGGATGATCCTGGTGGCCTTGCCAAGACGCTTGATCTTGCGATGCCGGTCATCCCGCTGGAATTGCCATCCTATTCGAAAAAGGAAAACTGGGGCGCGGCTGAGACCTTCTACCGGATCGTGCGCGGCTTCTGTCAAGGCTATCAGCAGGGCGAAACCGCCAATGACCGCAAGCGCGTCAACATCCTTGGCTCGACCTCGCTCGGCTTCCGCAATCGCGACGACATCCGTGAAGTTGTAAGGCTCGTGGAAATGCTCGGCCTCGAGGTCAATGTCATTGCGCCTCTCGGCGCTTCGCCAGCCGATATAGCGCGCATTCCCGAAGCCGGTTTCAACATCGTTCTCTATCCCGAAATCGCCGAAACGGCGGCACGCTGGCTGAAAAAGACCTTCGGCCAGGAAATGACCAGCACCATCCCCATCGGAGTGGGTGCAACACGCGATTTCATCATGGAAGTTGCCGAACTTGCCGGTGTCGATCCGGCCCCGGCACTTGATGACGATGCGGAGCGTCTGTCCTGGTATTCGCGCTCGATCGATTCGAATTACCTCACAGGCAAACGGGTGTTCATTTTCGGTGATGCGACCCACGCGGTTGCTGCTGCTCGCATTGCGTCGGAGGAACTAGGCTTCAGGGTTTGCGGTCTTGGCACTTACAGCCGCGAACACGCACGCGAGGTGAGGGCGGCAGCCAGCAGGCTGGGTCTCGAGGCGCTGATCTCCGACAACCATCTTGATGTAGAAGACGCGATAATTGCAGCAGCACCCGAACTGGTGCTGGGAACGCAAATGGAGCGCCATGTTGCCAAGCGCCTGCGGGTGCCTTGTGCAGTGATCTCAAGCCCCGTTCATGTCCAGGATTTCCCCGCACGCTATTCCCCGCAAATGGGAGCCGAAGGCGCCAATGTCATTTTCGACAGCTGGGTTCACCCGCTGATGATGGGGCTGGAAGAGCATCTGCTGCAGATGTTCCGCAGCGACTTCGAATTCAATGACGATGCGCAGGCCTCGCATCTGGCGGCAGTTCACGCACCTGCGGCAAATCCTTCCGCCGATGAGCATTCGCCAAAGGCTGAAACAATCCAACAAGCTTCCGATTCCTTGTCCTGGACAACAGATGCCGAGAAGGAACTCAGGAAAATCCCGTTCTTTGTGCGCGGAAAGGCGCGCCGCAATACCGAAAGCTTTGCCGCAGAGCGCGGCGTCAACCCGATAACGATAGAGACCCTCTATGACGCAAAAGCCCATTTTGGACGGTGATCCCGCCGCTTCCGACCGGCCGGATGTCATTCCGGTCAAGGTCGTGATCCTGACGCTCGACAACCACATGGCAAGCGCGGTTGACCGTGCTGCGCAACGGTTGAAGCGCGAATTGCCGGGGTTGAAGATCAAGCTGCATGCAGTCTCGGGCATTGCCATGAGCGAAGAGGGGTCGGCATCCTGCAGGCATGACGTTGAAACCGCGGATTTCATCATCGCCAACATGCTTTTCATGGAAGACCAGATCAAGCTGGTGATGCCCTGGCTCGAAGCGCGGCGCGATCACTGCGACTTGATGGTGGGCTGTCTTTCGGCTGCGGAAATCGTCAAGCTGACCCGTATCGGCGACTTTTCGATGGCCAAGCCAACCGGTGGCGCGCTCGGCATGCTGAAGCGCCTGCGCGGCAAAGGCAGCAAGAACGGTTCTGCCGGACATGGGCAGATGAAACTGCTGCGTTCCATTCCCAAATTGTTGAAATACATTCCCGGCAAGGCGCAACATCTGCGGGCTTATTTCCTGGTGCTGCAATATCTGCTGGCGGGGTCCGACGAGAATATCGCCAATCTGGTCCGCTTCCTGATCAACGGCTATGCATCCGGCCCGCGCAGCGCATTGCGCAAGCAGGTCAAGCCGGCAGACCCGATCGTTTATCCCGATACGGGGCTCTACCATCCGCAATTGCAGGGAAGGGTTTCCGACAATATGGAAACCTATCGCAAGGCAACAGGCCTCAAGGGCAACAGGCCTTCCGTCGGCCTGCTGGTCATGCGTTCCTATTTGCTGGCCGACAATACAGCGCATTATGACGGCGTTATCCGCGAACTGGAAAAACGAGGTCTCGACGTTGTTACCGCATATGCAAGCGGACTTGATGCACGGCCCGCAATCGAGGCGTTCTTCATGCGCTCCGGCAAGCCCGTGGTGGATTGTGTCCTGTCGCTTACCGGGTTTTCGCTGGTGGGCGGACCTGCCTACAATGATTCCGCTGCCGCCGAAGAAATGCTGGCGCGGCTCGACACACCCTACATTTCCGCTTTCGCAACCGAGTTTCAGACCATTGGGGAATGGGGTTCGAGCGAGCAGGGCCTGACCCCGGTCGAAACCACGATCATGGTTTCACTACCCGAAATCGACGGCGCAACCGGACCAATACTGTTCGGCGGCAGGGCAACACCCGGCGCAAGCTGCGTTGGCTGCGAAAGGCGCTGCACCTTCAAGGCGGACAATAGCGGCCGCGACATGCAGTCCTGTGCCGAGCGTACGGAAATGCTGGCAGAGCGAGTTTCGAAACTGGTCGCCCTGCGGCGCAAGCCTAAGGCAGATCGCAAGCTGGCAGCCGTCATCTATGACTTCCCGCCCAATAGCGGTGCTACGGGAACAGCAGCCTTTCTCGATGTATTCACATCGCTGCATAACACGATGAAAGCACTGCGCGACGATGGCTATGACGTCGAAGTGCAGGAAAGTGCTGAAATGCTTCGTGAGGCGATACTTGACGGCAATTCTGCCATTCACGGCATGCCCGCCAATGTTGCGGCCAAGATTTCTGCCGATGATCATGTTCGCAGCGAGCCCTGGCTCGGTGAGATCGAGGCCCAATGGGGTCCTGCACCCGGGCGGCATCAGAGTGACGGCAGCAATATACTGGTGCTTGGCCGCCATTTCGGGAACCTTTTTGTCGGTCTGCAGCCGGTATTCGGTTACGAAGGCGATCCGATGCGGTTGTTGTTCGAGCGCGGCTTTGCCCCGACCCACGCCTTCGCCGCCTTTTACCGCTATCTCAAGACCGGTTTTGCCGCTGATGCCGTCGTGCATTTCGGAACCCATGGTGCGTTGGAATTCATGCCTGGCAAGCAGGCTGGACTTTCGGGTTCATGCTGGCCGGATCGCCTGATTGGCGCATTGCCCAATATCTATCTCTATGCCGCGAACAATCCCTCGGAAGGCTCGATGGCGCGGCGGCGTTCTGCCGCGACCCTCGTCAGCTATCTGACGCCACCTGTTGGCCATGCCGGGCTGTACCGGGGCCTGCTGGACCTGCGCCATGTGCTGGATCGCTGGCGCGCCCTTCCGCCGGAGGACCATGCCGAGCGTGAACGCATGGTGCCCGTCATTCGCAGCCAGGCAGAACAGCTCGATCTCGTGGGCAGCAATGATGATTGGGGCAGTGATTCCAACAGCCATATCGAGGAACTCGTGCGCCAGGTCAGCGAATTCGAGGCGACCCTGATCCCGCATGGCCTGCACATCGTGGGCGAGGCGATGAGCGATGATGAGCGCCACGACATGTTGTCCTCCGTCAATGAGGCCCTCGGAGAGGATCGCATCGAGGCAAGTATCGTGAGCGACATGGTCGCTGGCATCCAGCCCGATCTTCGCAAGGCAACGCCCGAAATGCGCACCTCGCTTGAAACACTGGCAAGGCTCGACAAGGACCTGCGCGTCGACCACGAACTGCCCGCTCTGCTGCGCGCGCTTGATGGCCGTTACATTCGTCCCGTGAGTGGTGGTGATGTAGTGCGTTCGCCATCCATTGTCCCAACCGGGCGCAACCTGCATGGCTTTGATCCGTTCCGCCTGCCAAGCGCCTTCGCCGTGCTTGACGGCCGCGAACAGGCCGAAAAGGTGCTGGCCCGCCATATCCTCGACCATGGCGTACAGCCACGCCGCATGGCGATGGTCTTGTGGGGCACGGACAATCTGAAAAGCGAGGGAGGGCCGATCGCCCAGGCCCTGTGGCTCCTGGGTGCCAAGCCGCGCTTCGACAGTTTTGGCCGGTTGGCGGGAGCCGATCTGGTTTCCCTGGAAGAACTGGGGCGTGCCCGCGTCGATGTGATCATAACCCTGTCGGGAATTTTCCGCGATCTGTTGCCACTGCAAACCAGGTTGCTGGCCGAAGCCTGCCTGAAAGCGGCAAGTGCCGATGAGCCGCTGGAGATGAACCCGGTTCGCGCTCACGCACTCGAATATGCCGCCCAGACCGGTTGTGACATGGAAACTGCATCGCTAAGGGTTTTCTCCAATGCGTCTGGTGCCTATGGTTCCAATGTCAACCAGCTGATCGATTCCGGTGCCTGGGAAGATGGCGACGAACTCGCCGAAACCTATACCCGCCGCAAGGGCTTTGCCTATGGCGTGAATGGTGTTCCAGTCCAGCATGAGGGTCTTTTGGGCTCGATCCTGAAGGATGTGGACGCTGCCTATCAGAACATCGAGTCGATCGAACTCGGCATTACATCCATCGACCACTATTTCGATACGCTTGGCGGCATCAGCCGTGCGATCAAGCGTGCGGGTGGCGGTGATGTATCGGTATATGTCGGCGATCAGACCTGCGGCACCGGCAAGGTGCGGACACTCAACGAACAGGTTGCGCTGGAAACCCGGACCCGCACGCTCAATCCGAAATGGTATGAGGCCATGCTCTCGCACGGTTATGAGGGCGTCCGCCAGATCGAAAGCCAGGTGACCAACACGCTTGGCTGGTCGGCAACAACAGGCCAGGTCGATGCCTGGGTCTACAAGCGCGTTACCGAAACCTTCATGCTTGACGAGACCATGCGTCGCCGCCTTTCCGAGCTCAATCCGAAGGCAAGCGCCAAGCTGGTCAATCGGCTGATCGAAGCCAGGGACCGCAACTATTGGACCCCGGATGAAGAAACCTGGAAGGCGCTTTGCGCCGC
>JAGRLM010000280.1 GCA_020441795.1 Nitratireductor sp. | reverse complement strand
AGTTCCTTGACCGAGTGCTGGGTCGGTTTTGTCTTCAATTCGCCAGCTGCGGGAATATAAGGCATCAGCGTCAAGTGAATATAGACAGCGCTGTTGCGCGGCAGGTCATTGCCCAATTGGCGGATGGCCTCGAGGAACGGCATGGCTTCAATGTCGCCAACAGTGCCGCCGATCTCGCAAAGCACGAAATCGACATTCTCATTGCCTTCCAGAACGAAATCCTTGATCTCGTTGGTCACATGCGGGATCACCTGAACGGTGGCGCCGAGATAGTCGCCACGGCGTTCCTTCTCGATGATGTTCTTGTAGATACGGCCTGTGGTGATGTTGTCATGGGCATTGGCCGAGCGCCCGGTAAAGCGCTCGTAATGCCCGAGATCCAGATCGGTTTCAGCGCCGTCGTCGGTAACGAACACCTCACCATGCTGGTAAGGCGACATCGTGCCCGGATCAACATTGAGATAGGGGTCAAGTTTGCGAAGCCGAACACGATAACCGCGGGCTTGCAGGAGTGCTCCAAGAGCTGCTGCGGCAATGCCTTTTCCCAAAGAGGAAACCACGCCGCCTGTGATGAATACATATCGCGCCATGGGAGTTGAGACCTAACTGCAATTTGCCGATTCGCAAAGCCAAAAGCGAACTGAATTGAGAATGCACACAATAAAACGTCCGGCATCGAGGATGCCGGACGCCAATTGCACTGGAACTGGATTACTGCCCGCTTGGAACTGCCGGTGTCGCTGGTTCAACCGGGGCTGCTGGAGCGGCCGGTTCGGCCGGTGTTTGACTACCTTGCGGCGCAAGCTGGTCAAGAATGCCATTCCCGGTCGTCCCGTCACTTTGTGTCTGGGCCGGAATCCGGTCCAGAATATCGGTGGGCTTTTCATTGACCTTGGCAATTACCCCGAGCGCAATCGAGGTCGCGAAAAACGCCGCCGCCAGAATACCCGTGGCGCGCGTCAGGGCGTTGGCCGCTCCGCGTGCCGACATGAAGCCGCTGCCACCGCCGATTCCAAGGCCGCCGCCTTCAGACCGCTGCAACAGGACAACGCCCACAAGGGCAAGGACCACCATGAGGTGGACGACAATGATTACCGTTTCCATTTGATTTCCATCGTTGTGGCGCGGAAAAGTCCGCAAGCCCCGGATTTTTGCGGTCTTCTACACGAGAGGCCGCGCAAAATAAACCCTCTGGCATGAAGCTTTGAAAGATTGCCAAGCGCCATCACTCGACTGTCTCCTCGCTCGCCGCCGACTTTCGTCGTTTTTTTCGAAAATACAGCCATAAATGCACTGCAAAGGGTAAAGACGGGAAAATGAACCAGGGATCTGCGATCCCGGTGAAAAGAACATTGATCGCCAGAAAGAACCCGATCATTGCCACGGAAACCCGGACCGGGCGTTCCTGATGCGGAAACCAGTCCAGAAAAGCCTCGGCTTTGCGCAACCAGCGGCGCAGAAATCCGGCAGGTTCACCACCTCGCGTGAAACCGGAATCATCGGCAGAGACAAAGCCGGCCGCTGATTGCGATATCAGCGGTTCTTCCTGTTGTGATCGTTTGCGGTTTTCCCCCATCCGCACATGATAGCCCTTGACCGGGTCTTCGTTCGCCTTGGCGACCTGCTCCCCGGCAAAATCAAAACCGATGGCCAACTGCTTGTGGGTAAAGTTGTACACGCTTTCCGAAACCAGAATTCCGCCAGGCTCGGCAAGCGATTCCAGGCGCGCGGCCATGTTGACGCCGTCGCCATAAATATCACCATTGTCTTCCAGTACATCGCCGAGATTGATGCCAATGCGGAACCACATCTGCTCTTCAGGCGGCAGGGCTCGGTTCTCGGCATTGATGGCTTCCTGAACCTCTACTGCACAGCGTACCGCTTCCACCACGCTGGAAAACTCGCCGATCAGCGCATCGCCCCAGGTGTTGACCTTGCGCCCGTCCCGTTTGGCAAAACAACCATCCATGATGGCCCGGTAACGCTGGAGCCGTTCAAGCGTCCGCGCTTCGTCATGCGCCATCATCTTGCCATAAGACTGGGCGTCCGCACAAAAGATGGTGGTGAGTTTTCTCTTTGCCAAAGATCGGGTTCCCTGTTCCCGAATGCACTGCCGGGAAAACTCTCTCAGTCCTCCGACGCAACGCATATGGGCGTGATACGGCTGTTTTCCAAGCCGTTTTGCATTGTTTACTGCAAAATACAGTTCAGGCGCAGGCCCTGCAAATACCGAGAAAGTCCTCGGCCTTCAGGCTGGCACCGCCAACAAGCGCGCCGTCAACATTTGCAACCGACAAAAGCTCGCCTGCATTCGAAGGCTTCACCGACCCGCCATAGAGAATGCGCAGTTTCGCACCGTCGTCGCCATAGCGCGATACCAGTTCACTCCGGATGAAGGCATGCGCCTCTTCCACATCCGCCAATGTAGGTACCAGACCCGTCCCGATTGCCCATACCGGTTCGTAGGCAACGACTATGGCCGGGGAATCCGTCAATGAACCAGCCAATTGCTCACGAAGGACATCCAGTGTCTTTTCTTCCTGGCGTTCCTCGCCGGTCTCGCCAATGCAAATGACCGGCATGAGGTTAGCGGCCAATGCGGCATCAGCCTTTTCGCGCACCATGGCACTGGTTTCGCCATGGTCGGTGCGGCGCTCGGAATGGCCGACGATTACAGCGGTCGCGCCGCAATCAGCCAGCATGAGTGCGGAAATGTCGCCTGTATGCGCGCCCGATGGCTTGGCATGGCAATCCTGGCCACCAATGGCCAGTGGAACCGACTTTACCACAGCAACGGCGTCCGACATCAAGGTGGCGGGAACGCAGACCAGCATGTCGAGCCTTGCCTGCATGGCCCTATCGAAGCCGTCGGCCATGGCCTGCAACTCACCCAGTGCGCGGCGTGTTCCGTTCATCTTCCAGTTTCCCGCTACAAGCGGCTTCACACCAGGTGTCATGATTTTCTCCTGTAATCGGCGTCGATCGTGCCGTCCGCACATGCCGCAAGCGTGTTCATAAACAGGGCTGTCGCGGTTGTGAAGGCTGGAAGTTCCGATTATACGAAGCATTTGAAGCAACCGGCCCTGGCCGGGAACCAAACACATTCAACAGGAATTCCCATGCTCAATGCACTTCGCAAATCCGCGGGCGGTATCGTCGCCAAGATTTTCCTGGGTCTGCTCGTGATCTCATTCGCGATCTGGGGCGTCTCAGGTGCGATTGTCAGTGGTACAGGCAGTTCGACAGTCACTTTCGGTGATACCAAGGTTGGTCTTTCGGATTTCCGTCTGGCGTTCAATACACAGGTTGGTTCCCTGGAACGCCAACTGGGTCAGCGGATCTCGCGTGAGCAGGCAAGGGCATTCGGCATCGAGCAGGCGGTGATCAGCCAGGTCTCGGCGGGGGCCGTGCTCGACGAAAATGCCCGCAAGATGGGACTTGGTGTTACCCAGGACGAGTTGGCGCAGCAAATTGCCGACGATCCTGCGTTCAAGGATGGATCCGGCACCTTCTCGCGCTCAAGGCTTGAATATGCGCTGCGCGAAATCGGCATGAAGCAGGAAGACTATGTGCGCAGTCGGCAAGCAGTCGCCTTGCGTTCGCAGATCCTGGACGCGATTACCGGTGGCCTGAGTGTCAGCGAGGCATTCAAGTCGGATTTTGCCGCCATGCAGGCCGAAAAGCGCATATTCGATTATGTGGTAGTAACGCGCAATGCGCTCAAGGAAACGCCGACAGCGTCGGATGCAGAATTGCAGGCCTGGTATGATGATCACAAGACGGACTATGTCGCGCCCGAATATCGCAAGCTGATCGTCGCGACCCTGGAGCCGAAGGACATCGTGAAGCCTGATTCCATCAGTGCTGATGACGTCAAGCAAGACTATGAAGCGCGAAAGGCCTCTTATACGGTTGCCGAAACCCGCCGTATTCAGCAGATTTCGTTCCCGGACAAGGCTGCTGCGGAGGCTGCGCTCGTCAAGCTGAAAAGCGGTCTGCCGCTTGATCTGCTGCTTACGGATCTCAAGCGCACCGAGGCAGACATCGATCTTGGAACCTTGACCAAGGCGCAAATTCCGGACACCAAAATTGCCGATGCTGCATTCGGACTGGCAAAGGACGCTTTCAGCGACATTGTGGAAGGTGCGTTCGGACCGGTGATACTTCGCGTGACCGAAATCAATCCGGAAAGTGTCAAGCCGCTGTCGGAGGTCGAAGGCGAAATCCGCAATGCGCTGGCTCTCGAAAAGGCTGCAAGGGAAACGCCCGAACTGCATGACGTGATCGAGGATGAACGCGCTGGCGGCGCTTCCCTGGCGGAGGCTGCCGACAAGGCTGGCCTCAAGGTCCATACCATCGAGGCAGTCGACAAGAACGGGAAACTTCCCGATGGGACCAGTATCGACCCCCTGCCCGAGCAGGCCAATCTATTGACCGAAGCCTTCCAGACAGATGAAGGCGTTGAAGCCGATCCGGTTCTGCTGGGTTCGACTGGCTATGCCTGGTTCGAAGTGGCTGGCATTACGCCGGAGCGACAGAAACCGCTGGATGAAGTGCGCGACGCGGTATCTGCAGCATGGCTCGAGGCCGAGACAGCAAAGCGGGTTGGAGATCTGGCCAATACACTGCGCGAGCGTGTTTCCAAGGGTGAGGATTTTGCCACCGTGGCAGCCGAAATGTTGCCGGCCAAGGCCGATGGCACGCCTGTGACGATCGAGAAAAGCGTCGCAATGTTGCGGACCGACAAGAATGATGCCCTCCCCGCGGCTGCGGTCACGGCCGGCTTTTCACAAGCCAAGGATACATTGCTGGTGGCTGATGGTGCCAATGCCGGGGAGAAACTGGTAATGAAGATTGCTGCCGTGGAAGCAGGACAGCCTGGATCGGTTCCGGCAAACATCACCGAGCAGCTCGACAACGCAATCGGGGATGATGTCCTTAACGCGCTGGTCGCGGATTATCAGGCGCGGGGTGAACTCAAGATCAACCAGCAGGCAATTGATGCTGCGCTGAGCTACTGAGGGGTGCCATGGCTGACCTGAAACCGATCATTGCAAGGGTCGCCGATGGGGCAACCCTTACCCGCGAGCAGACAGGCGAGGCATTTTCGATCCTGATGTCGGGAGAGGCGACGCCTTCGCAGATTGGTGGCCTGCTCCTTGCCATGCGAGTGCGTGGCGAAACCGAAGCCGAATTCGCAGGCGCCATCGATACCATGCGCTCCAAGATGCTTGCCGTTGATGCTCCGGATGGGGCTATCGACATTGTTGGCACCGGCGGAGACGCCAAGGGTT
>JAGRLM010000279.1 GCA_020441795.1 Nitratireductor sp. | reverse complement strand
GCAGCACGCCCGCCGGTCGCCAGGATAGGAAGCTGCGCAGCAAATTTTCAAATACATTCGGGCTTTGGTCGTGACTCCCGATCATGGTCTGGTAGCCAAGCCTGGCAAAGCTGCGGTCAATGCTTTCGAGGACCTCGCCAAAAAGATGGCTGGTCAGGCGCGGCACACAGACGCCTACAAGGGTTGACGCGCCTGACGAGCCGAAAGCGGCGGCAAGGCGGTTTGGCAAATAGCCAAGCCGCTCCACCTCCAGCATCACGCGCTCGCGCGTCTTTTCGGAAAATCCGCTGGCCCCGCGCAAGACCCGCGACACCGTCATCTTTGAGACACCTGCTGCCTCGGCAATTTCCTCGAGACTGACACTGCTCTTGCGCTCTTTCACATCCATCGTCCCCTTAGGCAACAGCGCGGTTTGGGCCTCGCCAATGCCTGCATCTCACCTGCAAATCTGTAACAGGTTATCGATAACATTTCCACTTGACTCTATCCGAGGTGTGATAGAACCTAGCGCTAACGTTATCGGTAACGTAGTCAAATTGATGCCGAAGGCAATGGGAGGAAACCGGTGCCGGGCAGGAGTGGTCTTTTTTTCGACAATGTGGTGAAGTCGTTCGGCGGCACGCAGGCGCTGCGGGGGGTGTCGCTTCATGTCGAGCGTGGCGAGATCGTCGCGCTGCTGGGTGAGAATGGCGCCGGCAAGTCGACCCTCATCAAGGCGCTGGGCGGTATTCACAAGCCCGATAGTGGTCGCGTGATGATCGATGGCGAAGACTATGCGCACCGTCCCGGCAACATCAATGCCCGCCAGAAGGTTGCTTTCATCCACCAGGACCTCGGCCTGATAGAATGGATGAGTGTTGCCGAAAACATTTCCCTAGCCGTTGGCTTCAAGCGCAGGATGGGGCTCATTTCCTGGGCGGAAGCCGACAAGACCGCGCGTGATGCACTGGCGCTCGTCGACTGCGATTTCGACCCGTCAACCCGGATTTCCTCTTTGAGCCGAACCGAGAAATCGCTGGTTGCGATTGCTCGCGCATTGGCGATTGAATGCGATTTCCTCGTTCTCGACGAGCCGACCGCCAGCCTGCCTGCCGATGAGGTCGAGCGCCTGTTCGATGCCCTTCGCCCGCTCAAGGAAAAGGGTGTAGGCATGATCTATGTTTCGCATCGCCTTGATGAAATCTTCAAGATTGCCGACCGCGTTGCGGTGCTGCGCGATGGCAACATGGTAGGCATGCGCGATGTAGCCCATACCGATTCAGACGAACTGGTTTCGCTGATCGTGGGACGCAAGGCGCGTGAGATCATCCGTCCAACACTGGTCGATGGTTCGCAGGTATTGAGCGTTGCAAACCTGGCTACCGGTCGTGTCGGACCAGTCTCCTTCGAGATGCGCAAGGGCGAATTGCTGGGCCTTGTCGGCTTGCGTGGCGCGGGGCACGAAGACATTGGCCGCAGCCTCTTCGGACAGGCAGAGCATGAAGGCGAGGTGACCCTCAATGGCAAGAAACCCGATCTTTCTTCTCCACGCGCCGCGATGGAATCAGGGATAGGATTTGTCGCGCGTGACCGTGTGGTGGAATCCATCGCTCCCGCACTTTCTGTCTGCGAGAACGCTTTCATCAATCCGCAATTGCGTGGCCGCAAGCCATTGGCGCTGGGCAGTGCATCGCGTGAGCGTGACGCCGCCCGGCAAATGGGGCGGACCGTCGGTCTGAGCCCGAACGATCCGACCCTTGCCATCGAGGCACTGTCAGGTGGCAACCAGCAAAAGATCGTGGTCGGGCGTTGGCTCGATACGGGGCGGCAACTGCTCGTTGCCGAAGATCCGACCGCTGGCGTTGATGTTGGCGCAAAGGCCGAAATCTACAACCTGCTTTTCGAGGCGTTGCAGACCGGCATGGGCGTTTTGGTAGTCTCCACCGATTTCGAGGAAGTGGCCAATATCTGCCATCGCGCCCTCGTTTTCAGCCGCGGCAAGCTGGTGGCGGAATTGTCCGGTGTGGAACTTTCGACGGAAAGCCTGATCCAGGCAGCATCCGCCGGTGACGTATCCGGGCATGAATCGAGCGTTGTTGCCGGCAACAAGACAGACGGGGGAACATCCGCAAATGCAATCCATTGAATCCAACGCATTGGAGCCAACACGCTCCGAATTGGCGGGTTTGTCCATCGGCCAGAAAATCATCCGTCTGGCTCCGGTATACGGTCTGGTGATCCTCACGGTTGCGCTCGTCATCCTGTTTTCGATCCTTTTGCCGCGCACCTTTCCGACCTTGCTCAATCTGCGCGCCATACTTTCCGACAAGGCGATCATCGCGATGCTGAGCCTTGCTGCAATGATACCGATGGCAGCTGGGCGTATCGATCTTACCGTTGGTTATGGCATCGTGCTTTGGCACATTCTGGCAATCTCGCTGCAAACCATGTTCGGCGTGCCCTGGCCTCTGGCAGTCCTCATCGTGCTCCTGCTGGGCGCACTGGTGGGGTTCTTCAACGGACTGCTGGTCGAAGTTGCCAAGATCGATGCCTTTATCGCGACCCTTGGAACCGGAACCGTGCTCTACGCTCTGGCACTTTGGCATACTGGCGGCAGGCAGGTTGTCGGCGTGCTTCCGGATGGCTTTTATGCCATCAATGGCACATTCATTTTCGGTCTGCCGATCACGGCCTTTTATGTCCTGGCCATCACGCTGACCATGTGGCTCGTTCTGGAATACACACCCGTTGGTCGGTACATCTATGCCATTGGTGCCAATCCGCGTGCTGCCGAACTCAACGGCATACCGACACGCAAATATGTGGTGGGAGCTTTCATCACATCAGGCCTGATGACGGCACTGGCCGGTGTGCTGCTCGCATCCAAACTGCGCATTGGCCAGGCAAGCGTTGGCCTGGAATTTCTTCTGCCGGCGCTCGTCGGCGCGTTTCTGGGTTCAACCACCATCAAGCCGGGTCGGGTCAATGTCTGGGGCACCATGATCGGTGTTGCCATTCTGGCAATCGGCATTTCCGGCATTCAGCAATTCGGAGGCTCGTTCTGGGTCGAACCGATGTTCAACGGCGTAACCCTTCTCGTTGCAATCGGCATTGCCGGTTATGCGCAACGCAGGAAGGGCGCTGCGAAGAAGTAATCGTCAATCAGCTCTCAGGGAGGAATACCATGCTGAAACGTACATTCATGAAGACCCTGCTCGCAGGCACCATCATCGCTGGCATGGGGCTTTCGGCAGCCAGTGCACAGACAGCCTGGGACGGACCAACGACCGGACCAAAGGCAGCCGAAGGCAAGACCATCGTCGTTCTGGCCGCAGACCTGAAGAATGGCGGCATTCTTGGTGTCACCAATGGCGTTGAAGAAGCAGCCAAGAAGATCGGCTGGACCGTGCGTGTGTTGGATGGCGCAGGTTCGGTGCAGGGCCGCACGGCAGCCTTCGGCCAGGCCATGGCGCTGCAGCCGGATGGCATCATCATCAACGGTTTCGATGCCGTCGAACAGCAGGCAGCGCTTGAGGGCGTTTCGGCCGCCAAGATACCGATGGTTTCCTGGCATTCGGGACCGAAGATCGGCTGTGATGCACCGGGCGGCATCTTCGCCAATGTGTCGACCGATGCAATGACCGTGTCGGAAAAGGCGGCCGAATGGGCAGTCAACGATGCCGGTGGCAAGCCGGGCGCGGTGATCTTCACCGACTCGACCTATCAGATCGCCATAGACAAGGCCGACCGCATCAAGGAAACCATCGAAAAGATGGGCGGTACGGTTCTGGAATATGTCGACACACCCATTGCCGATACTTCCAACCGCATGGGACCGCTGACAACCAGCCTCCTGCAGAAATACGGTGCATCATGGACCCATGCACTGGCGATCAACGACATCTATTTCGACTTCATGGGACCCGCGCTTGCCGCAGCCGGCATTCCCGGTGACGGTTCGCCCAAGGCAGTTGCCGCGGGCGATGGCTCCGAATCCGCCTTCCAGCGTATTCGCACCGGCCAGTATCAGTCGATCACGGTTGCCGAGCCGCTCAACCTGCAGGGCTGGCAACTGGTCGACGAACTGAACCGTGCTGTCTCCGGTGAAGCCTGCTCGGGCTACATCACGGCACCTGCCGTTGTCACCAAGGAAGGCCTTGCCAAGATGGGCGACAGCAACCAGTTCGATCCGGACAACGGCTATCGCGATGCCTATGCCGCGATCTGGGGCAAATAAGCTTTTTGGAGTAACATGACGGACGGGCGCGCGGGAAAAACCTGCGCGCCCGTTCTTGCTTGCGGGTTGCGTCGTTTCTGTCAGCGCAGGCGCAATCCGGTTCTTTCATCAAACAGATAGAGCGACCCGGGATCAAACCCCGTCGCCAGCATTTCACCCTCGTGGGGCCTTTCGCCCGCGGAAGTTTCGATGGTCAGCGGATTTTCCCCGTCGGTGCCGCTATAGGCGTAGGAAACACCACCCAGGTTTTCCACCACGTCAATCGGCAGCTTCACCTTGACCGATCCGGCAGGATCGAAATGTTCGGGTCTCAGTCCTGCGACGAGTGCGGTCCCCTCGCTGACCGGGTCTGAAAGTGCGATCTCGGCTTTGGCTCCAAGCTCGGGCATGTCCACGGTGATGCCCTTCTTCGAGGCTTTCACGGCAGTTGCCTTGACGAAATTCATCTTGGGCGAACCAATGAAGCCGGCAACGAACATGTTGTCCGGATCCTCGTATAGACCAATAGGCGAACCGACCTGTTCGATCTTGCCAGCGCGCAACACGACAATCTTGTCGGCTAGCGTCATTGCCTCGACCTGATCATGCGTCACATAGATCATCGTCGCGCCAAGCTCCTTGTGCAGCTTGGCAATTTCGAGCCGCATCTGCACCCGCAATTCAGCGTCAAGGTTCGAAAGCGGCTCGT
>JAGRLM010000278.1 GCA_020441795.1 Nitratireductor sp. | reverse complement strand
TGCATGAACCATTGCCCGGTCTACCAGTCGGTTGGCGGGCATGCCTATGGCTGGGTTTATCCCGGCCCCATGGGTGCTGTCCTGACACCCACGCTGATCGGCGTCGACAAGGCGGGACACCTGCCCAATGCCTCGACCTTTTGCGGACGCTGCGAATCCGTTTGCCCGATGCATATTCCCCTGCCGAAAATGATGCGGCACTGGCGCGAACGGGAATTTGAAAAACACCTGACACCTGGTCATCAGCGCCGCAATCTCAAACTGTGGGCATGGTTCGCCAAGCGTCCCGGCCTCTACCGAATGGCAGGAAAGGCTGCTGTGATGGGAATGCGCATCCTTGGCATGGGACGGGGCAGACTGTCATGGCTGCCTATGGCTGGCGGCTGGACACGGCATCGCGACCTGCCAACGCCACAAGGCGGCAGTTTCGTCTCGCAATGGGCAAGCGGAAAGCGGAGGGCCACGCGATGAGTACGTCAAGCAGGGATGCAATCCTTCAGCGCATAGCCGCCAATCTGGGCACCAGTGAAAAGACCCGAAAGGCGGCGGTGGCCAACCGCATCAAGCTGCACTCTCGCGGTACGCTGCCCGATTTGGGCCAGACGCAGGACCAGAAAACCGACAAGCGCAAGCTGGTCGAACGCTTTTGCGAAAAGGCGCAAGCCGCATCAGCCAGTATCGATAGGGTGAAGCGCTCCGACATCGCAAAGGCGGTCAGCAGTTTCCTTCGCGAGCACAATCTTCCGCAGGCAATACGCCTTGGAGCCGACAAGCGACTGAAGCAGATTGCCTGGCCAAAACGCGGCGGACCGGAATTGCGGCTTGGTGCCAGCGACGGCAATGACCTTGCGGGTCTGAGCCATGCCTTTGGCGGTGCAGCTGAAACCGGAACCCTGGTGATGGTTTCAGGCGCTGACAATCCGACAACGATCAATTTCCTGCCGGAAAACCACATCGTCATTGTCAATGAAAGCGACATTGAAGCCCATTACGAAAGCCTTTGGACGCGGCTGCGCAAGAAATATGGAACCGGGGAAATGCCGCGCACCGTCAACATGATCACCGGGCCGTCACGCTCTGCCGACATCGAGCAGACACTGATTCTGGGTGCGCATGGTCCTGTCAGACTGCACATCATCGTAGCGAGGGACTGAATTGCCGTTGCAAAACCGGGTAGCGCCGGATGGCAGCCTGCATTCAGATCGGGCGCGCGGAATGTTCACCGGCAATCGCGGCATTATCCATGACCCTGCCACGAAGACCTTGAGCGGGCGGCGCTGGAGCACACCAGCCTGGATTTGCTGCAGCCTCAAATTCGGCGAGCGCAAACGCGAAGTCTGGGGACGCAACCATTTTGGCAAGAACGGCCCTGCTGCGGGCTGGAGCGAGTTGTTCTTTTGTGACGAGGTCACCGCGCTTGCTGCCGGCCACCGTCCCTGCTTTTTCTGCCGCCGGGAGGACGCCAAGCGGTTCATTGCGGCCAGCGCCCACGAAAATGCACGCTCTTGTGACAACGCGTTGCACCAGGAACGCTGGCTGTCATCGAGCGTCCCGCCACAGCGGCTTTCAGCGATTGACCTTCCGGGTTTGCCGGATGGAACAGTTATAAAGGCAGGTGAACAGTATTTTGCATTGAAGGACCGCAAGGCACTTGAATGGGACTTTTCGGGCTATGGTCGGGGTTTCGGATTGGGTGAATTGCTGCGCCAATCGCTATTGCTGGTATCCCCCAGCACCATGGTGAACGCCTTGCGCTCTGGCTACAGGCCAGTATGGCACGCAACTGCTTTGACTTGATCTTGGTGCGGGCAAGACGTATCGCACCAGAATGGAACGCTATGATTTCACCACGCAAAGGCTGTATGTGGCAGCAGGGCTCGCCAAGGGCCTGAGGATTGCTCTCGACAAGGGGCAATCGAACTATCTCCTGAACGTATTGCGGATGAAAAGCGGCGCCAGGGTTCTCGCCTTCAACGGGCAGGATGGCGAGTGGCTTTGTGAACTCGTTGCGGAAAGCCGAAAGTCCGCCTGCCTGTTGGCGCTTGAGCAGACCCGCCCTCAGCCACACCCCGGACGCCTGCATTACCTTTTCGCCCCGCTGAAACATGCGCGGCTCGATTACATGGTGCAAAAGGCGGTTGAAATGGGAGCGGCGGTTCTGCAGCCGGTTCTCACGCAACACACGCAAGCCAGCCGCGTGAATGTAGAGCGCATGCAGGCCAATGGGCTGGAAGCTGCCGAGCAATGCGGCATTCTGGCTATCCCGCAAATTCTGGAGCCGGAGAAGCTGGAAACCTTGCTGGGCAAGTGGACAACCGAAAACGAACCTGATCGACGGTTGGTGTTCTGTGACGAAAGTGCGAACGACGCCAATACGCTTGACCTCATCACACCCCTGCGCGGAAAACCGCTTTCGGTGCTGATTGGACCGGAAGGCGGCTTTTCCCTGCAAGAGCGGGAAATGTTGCGCGCACTTCCCTTCGTGACAGCGATTCCGCTCGGCCCCCGGATTTTGCGGGCTGATACCGCAGCTGTTGCCGCACTTGCCGTGGTTCAGGCTGCGGCGGGCGACTGGCTGAAATAGCAGACCGCCGGACACACGACAGCGACACCGGTGAACACCAGTCCACAAAGTTTCACTTGCCTGATCTGACGCTCGCCCATATCAGGTGAGCCATTGAACAGCAGAGAAGAGACCAGCATGGCGCGCGACACGACAGATGCGACACCTATGGAAAACCGGGCCCAGCTCATCGAGTGGATGGAGCACGGCAACAAGCCCAGTGAAAAATGGCGCATTGGCACCGAGCACGAGAAATTCGGTTTCCGCACTTCCGATTACTCGCCAATCGAATATGAGGGCGAAGACGGCATTCGCGCACTTCTGGAGGGCATGCAGGAAAAGCTTGGATGGGACCCCATTGTGGATGATGGGCGGATAATCGGGCTTGCAGAACCGAATGGAAATGGTGCCATTTCGCTCGAGCCGGGCGGCCAGTTCGAATTGTCGGGCGCTCCGCTGGTTTCCATCCATGAGACCTGCCGTGAATCGAACCGGCACCTCGCCACCGTAAAGGCCGTTGCCGATCCGCTTGGCATTTCCTTTCTCGGCGTGGGCGGCAGCCCATTGTGGTCGCTCGCCGAAACACCGCGAATGCCCAAGAGCCGCTATGCGATCATGAGCCGCTACATGCCGAAGGTCGGCAGTCAGGGCCTCGACATGATGTATCGCACGGCGACGATCCAGGTTAACCTGGACTTTTCCAGCGAAAGTGACATGCGTCGCAAGCTGCAGGTCAGTCTGAAATTGCAGTCCATGGCGTCTGCGCTTTTCGCCCGCTCACCCTTCACCGAGGGCAAGCCAAACGGATTGCTGTCATGGCGCAGCGATATCTGGCGCGACACCGATAATCAGCGAGCCGGGTTCCATGCGTTCATGCTGGAGCCGGACTTTTCGTTCGAGCGCTATGCCGACTGGGCAATAGATCTCCCGATGTATTTCGTCATTCGCGACGGT
Source organism: Nitratireductor sp. (assembly GCA_020441795.1). Taxonomy (GTDB): domain Bacteria; phylum Pseudomonadota; class Alphaproteobacteria; order Rhizobiales; family Rhizobiaceae; genus BOKV01. Next base: position 4,465 of record JAGRLM010000278.1, on the reverse strand, counting down.
CGCTACCATGACTGCACAGACATCACGTTCCGGCAGTTCATGGATGGTGCACTGAAGGGCCGTGTCAGCGATCCAACCCCCAATGCAGGTGACTGGAACAATCACCTCACGACGCTATTCCCCGATGTCAGGCTGAAGCGATATCTGGAAATGCGTGGTGCTGATGGCGGACCTTGGCGCGACATCTGCGCCTTGTCGGCTTTCTGGGTGGGTCTGCTTTATTCCACAACCGCACTGGATGGCGCAGAGGAACTGACGCGTAGCTGGAACGCCGATATGGTCCGGCAATTGCGCGAAGAAGTGCCGGCAAAGGGTCTCAATGCCATGATTGGCGGAAGGCGGCTGGTCGAATATGCTCGAGAAGTCGTGAAGCTTTCTGCCACGGGGCTGGATGAGCGTGCCATGCTCAACTCCGAGGGGAACAGCGAGGCCCTGTTCCTTTCGCCTCTCAACGAGACGGTTGCTCTTGGCCAGACACCTGCTGAAAGGCTGCTATCGCGCTATGAGGGGCCATGGCAGGGTGATATTCGTCGATTGTTTGATGAATATGCCTATTGAGGCGGCAGGGTCAGATGCGCCGTCCGAATACGGGGCGTTGTGCTGATGGCTTGCGGTCGCCACGCACAATATCAGGTCGCTGCGCCAGGGGATTTGAGAGTTTCTCGCGTATCTGAATTTCACGCATTGTTCGTTCGCTAAGGGCGTTTTCCGAACTTTCGACGATCTGGGTCTTGCGAATGCGCGTCTCCTGCTTCTCGCCAATGAAGCGGACGCCGCATTCCTTGCCTTCCTGCCAGACCCTTTCGCATTGTACCTTGTAGCCATCGAGCTCTACAAACAGCATGAACACGCGCGGAACCAGTCCGACATTGTCAAAGACCAATTTTGCGCCAGTATCGCTAACATTGCGCATCAGGCAGGGTATCGCGCTGAACTGATCATTGAACGCTGCAATGGCAGTCTTCAGCACGCGCTGACGCGGAGCATATCGGTGATTGCTTTCTTCTTGGCTCTCCATCACGACTTCCCACAGGCACTTACCCCAAAAGGCAGTTTCAACCTGCAGGTGAAAATAGGTCGTCAGGAATTAACCAATTCTGAATTTCAAGCCACTTGGGCAAGATTTCTTACAAAATTTGTTTCCTGTTCCGAAAATTCGCAAACAGGGTTAAGCCCTTGCAATACAGGAGAAACCGGAAGTGATCACGACCTGAAGCGCGGTCGCCTTTCCTGGCGGCTGTTGCTGGTCGAAACCCTGATTGTGTTTCCCTTCATGGAAACCAGGCTGCAATCCAGACACAGGCCATCGGGTTCCACAAACAGGCTGAATGTACCAGGTACCCCCAGCCAGCCGCCCATTGTGAGCACTGCATGATCTGCGGCTAGCTCGCGTATGGTGCAAGGCACGGCAGTCGTTTGCCCGGCTGCCAGCAGATATCCAACGCGCTGGCTGGAATTGCGGCGCTGGCGGGCTCTGCCAATGGCTGCAAAGTCCTCCTCCGTGCTCGCCGCAACCCGGGCTGTCAATGACTTATCTATGGATGTCGAATGCTCATGAATGTGCAAGAATTTGTCCCAGCCAAATGTTTTCTCTAGCCCGATCATGCTAGATTGGGCATGGTTAACATTGGCTTAAGTGAGCCGGGTCAAATGGAATGGCTTCCCCTTATCGACATGACAAACACGCTGGAGAAACTGAAATGCTGCCTCTGATGGAAATGCTGACCCAAGGTACCAATGGTCAGTTGGTCGAACAGATTGCCCGCCAGTACCAGTTGTCGAACGCGCAGGCGCAGCAGGCAATGGAGGCGCTGGTGCCAGCCTTTTCGCAGGGATTGAAGCGCAATGCGGCGGATCCAGCAGGAATGCTCAAATTCATGGCGGCACTTTCCGGTGGAAATCACGGACAGTTTCACGACAATCCGGCCCAGGCCTTTACCCCGCAAGGACTGAGCGAGGGAAATGCCATTCTTGGCGAATTGTTCGGAAGCAAGGATCTCAGCCGTGCGGTTGCTGCCAATGCGGCGCAGGCCACGGGCTTGTCACAATCCATCTTGAAGTCGTTGCTCTCCGCGCTTGCACCCATGATCATGGGAGGGCTGGTCAAGCAGATGACGGGAACCCTGACCCCCAATCAGGCGAAGCCGGCGCAATCGCCCTCGGCTGGCGCAAATCCGTTTGGTCGGATCGTCGAGGAAATGCTGAAAGGCGGGCTTGGTACCGGCATGGGCACGGGTGCTGGACGAGGTCAGGCATCTGCCAATCCATGGGGAAAGATATTGGAGGAAATGATGGGCGGTGGGCAGGCTTCCACGCGCCAGCAAGCCCCTGTCCCGCAACAAAAGCCGGACAATTCCAATCCATGGGGGCGGATTCTCGAGGAAATGATGGGAGGCGGCAGGACGAGCGCTCCAGGAAATCCCTCGGGAACCCAGAGCGACAGTCCGCTTGGAAAGATATTCGAGGAGATGATGCGCGGCGGCGGCATGGCTCCACAAACCGACCAGCAGCCCACAGAGCGCTATCAGCCGGAACAGGCCCGGCAGCGAAAGGGCGGGCTCGAGGACATTTTCGGTGACATGTTCGAGACCGGCAAGTCCGTTCAAAAAGACTATCAACGCAATGTTGAATCGATCTTTGACGATTTTCTGGGCGGCATGCAAAAACGCTGACTGGCTGGTTTCACGACACTCGGACGAAAGCTTCAATGTGAAACATCGGGTTTACGGCCTTTAAACCTGAACAGGCTATGGTCTTCCCAACAGCCGGGTGGGGGCAAGGCACCGCGCTGTTTCAGTGGCGGACCAGCATTTGGCTGCCTTGGATCAATACGGGGAGTCCGCCAGATGCAAGTCAATGCACTTGAAATCCGCGATCTTTGCAAGAAGTTCGACCGTCCAGCCGTTGACCACTTGAACCTGACCGTAAGGGCGGGCGAGTTTTATGCGCTGCTTGGTCCCAATGGTGCCGGAAAGACCACATCACTGCGAATGGTAGCGGGCCTTTTGCGCCCCGATGCGGGGTCCATATCGGTCTTTGGGCGTGATGTCCTTGCCAATCCGGTGGAAGCCAAGAAAACCATAGCCTGGGTTCCTGACGAGCCGATGATCTATGACCGGCTGACACCGATGGAATATCTCGAATTTGTTGCCGGGCTCTGGGGCGTTCAGCCCGCCGCCGCCGAAAAGCGGGCAACAGAGTTGCTGGAATGGCTCAAGCTTGCACCCCACGCGCATGAGCGCTGCGAAGGCTTCTCGAAGGGAATGCGCCAGAAGGTGGCGCTTGCCGGGGCGCTGGTGCATGATCCGGAACTCATCATTCTCGACGAACCGCTGACAGGTCTTGATGCAGCATCCGCGCGCCTGGTCAAGGATGTGCTGCTGCAGCGGGTAACCCAGGGTGCAACGGTAATCATGACCACGCATATTCTTGAGGTTGCCGAGCGCATGGCACAGCGGATTGGCGTAATTTCTCAGGGCAGGCTTGTGGCAGAGGGCACCTTGGGCGAACTTCGCAAACTTGCCGGCAAGGGCGAAGGCACTCTGGAAGAAGTCTTCCTCGACATCGTCTCGGGACCCGAGGGCGAAGCCCGGGAGCTTGATGCTGCATGATGGTCCCATCCGGAATTTTCTGGCTGGCGCGTCACGAGATGCGTCTTTCCTGGCGCGATGTGATGGCGATGATGACGGCCGGACGTCGGAGCCGCGAAATCGGTGTCCTCATTTTCGTTCTGGTGGCCGCAATCTTCCTGCATTTTCTGGCATGGACCCTTGCAGGTCCATCGGGAGCGGAACCGCGCAGCCGCATCGACCTTCTGGTATTCATCACTGCATTGATGGTGCTGCCATTCTCGCTGATGACATCGCAGGCGATGGAATCGGTGACGCGGATTTTCTACTCGCGATCCGATCTTGATCTGGTCCTTTCTTCACCCGCTTCCGCGCGAAAGCTGTTTGCGGTGCGCATGGGCGCGATCGCGCTTTCAACCACGTTGCTGTCGCTGTTGCTGGCAGCACCGCTGATCAATGTCCTGGTGGTGACGCAGTCGGCCACATGGCTCGCCGCCTACCCGGTGCTGATATCGCTGGGATCTGTTGCAACTGCCATCTCGCTGACGCTGACCATGGTGCTATTTGCCGTTATCGGCGCAAGGCGGACGCGGCTCATTGCCCAGATTACGGCAGCACTCGTGGGTGCCAGCTTCATCATCGGCATACAGCTTGCCGCGATCAGCTCGATGGGCACACTTTCACGCATGGCCTATCTCACTTCCGACAGCCTGAAGGGAAGCCTGCCCGAAATCGATTCGCTGTTCTGGCTGCCCGCCCGCGCAATGACCGGCGAACTGATGCCGCTGATTGCAGTGGTGGGATCTGCAATGCTTGTCTTTGCCATAGTGATTGTTGCCTTTTCCGGCAGCTTTGCGGAACGGGTCATTGCCGCATCCGGAATTGCCGCGAGCAAT
>JAGRLM010000277.1 GCA_020441795.1 Nitratireductor sp. | reverse complement strand
GGCCGTACAGCGTGAACGGCTCGTCGTGCGAGCGGAACATCAGCGGTTCGTAGACGAGATTGCCGAACTGGGAATCGCCCCACATGCCGCGCGCGGTGGTGCGCATGCTCTTGAGGATGAATGGATTGAGTGAATCGTAGGTGCCGACGACGCCATAGGTGATCGATCCGCCCTGTGGCGCGTCCGGATTGGCGTAGGGCAGGTGATCGAAATCGACAGGCAGCGCCGGTTCGCCATGCATGGCGATCGCGTGGGATTGTGCGGGGTTGTCTTCAGCGGCGAGCGCATCGGACGACTGGGCGAACAGGCCGCATGACAGAATTGAAAAGGCCAGAATGGACGCGCGAAGTAATCTGCTCGGCGCGTTCGGCATTTCATTCATGATGCTTCCCATTGTCTTTCGCCTTGCCGGAGGGCTGTTGGTGAGCGCGACGGCAGGATTCGTCCAGCCTAACACGGATAAGGGACAATTTGCCGGTAGCGGTCTGGAAAAATCACGGACGATGTGCCATGGGGAACGCGCCACGCACCGGCCACGATGCTGCCAGAATTCTGGTTTCCAAGGGCGCAACCCTCCGTGGGCGCGATGCCCCCGAATTCCCAGGCACCGAAATCGGTCGTGCCGCGAGGGACAGGTTACGACATTCAAACCAACCGGATACGCGAAGGGCGTTGTTCATGATCATGAAGTTTTCCACCAGTGCAGCCACGGTTGCTTCGACGGCGCTTGCCGTAATCCTGCTTGCCGGTGTGACACAACCGGCATCCGCCCAGCAGCAACAGCCGCCGAGGAATGGTTGGTTCAAGCTTTGCACGAAGCAGGAAGATGTCGATTTCTGCAACGTGCAGTTCCAGTCGGTTGCCAGCAACGGACAGCTTGTCACGGCGGTTTCTCTCATGGAGGCCAAGGGCAAGGAAAACCGCAAGGGGCTCCAGGTAATTGTGCCGCCGGGCCGGCTGATTCCGGCAGGCATCAAGGTCAAGGTCGATGACGGCAAGGAAGTTACGCTGCCCTATTACGTTTGCCTGCCCGACAGATGCATTGCGGAAGTTCCGCTTGATGACGCGATCGTCACCACGTTCAAGGGTGGCGGCAAGCTGACCCTGACTTCGACGAATTTCCAGAACAAGCCCAATCCTGTCGAGGTCACGCTCGAAGGTTTCACGGCGGCTTTCGATGGTCCGCCGCTCAAGCAGGACGAACTCGAAGCGCGCCAGCGCCAGCTTCAGGAAGAACTCCGCAAGAAGGCAGAAGAGCGCCGCAAGAAACTGCAGGAAGCCCAGGAAAGCGCAAAATCCAACGCAACTTCTGATACGGCACCTGCCCAATAAAGCCGTCTGGCCACCTGTTGTCGGTGTCGATCGAAAGCTCCAAATTGAAACGCCCGCCGGAATGGCGGGCGTTTTTTTGTGTACCAGCTTGAAGACAGTGTCAGTGCGACATCACCGATTTGGCCTGGTAGGAACCATCGGGCCGGCGCACGAAAATCTCGTCGACCTGGGGATGGCGCACCGGCTCTGCACTGGTGTCCTCCAGCAGGTTCTGCTCTGAAACATAAGCGATATATTCGCTATCCTCGTTTTCCGCGAGCAGGTGATAGAAGGGCTGGTCCTTGCGCGGGCGCACGTCTTCGGGAATGGAATCGTACCATTCGT
>JAGRLM010000276.1 GCA_020441795.1 Nitratireductor sp. | reverse complement strand
GGCGGTCGATCTTGTATTTTGCGCTAATACGCTTGCTCATTGCATTTCCCTTCAAATGGTTACAAACCGTTGCTCACACAACGGTTCAAGGAAACGCACCCTCCTCTGCCGATCTTTTTCACCGGCTGACAGAAACCGCCGCGCACGTTTTGCAGCCTGTTTCACGGGATACGTCAAAAAAAGAACCGGGCCAAAGCGACCCGGAACTGCGGCGGGATTAGGCGAAAGTTCCCTGAATGTCAATGCGCAGACGCATTGTTGTGCCATTCACCTGCAATCATGATCGCGCGCAGGAGACGAAAGATGAAGACCGGTACCTACGACGCATATGAACCACAACTGCAACTTCAGGCCATCGACAGGGATATCTGGTTGGTGGACGGACCAGTCCTGTATTGGGGTTATGGCGTTCCGGTAGAATGGCCATTTCCCACGCGCATGACAATCATCAGATTGCCGCAAGGTGGCCTTTGGCTTCATTCACCGGTCAAACCGGACGACAAACTCGTCGCGGCCGTCAAGGCGCTTGGACCGGTTGAACACATCGTCTCGCCAAACAGGATCCACCATGTATCGATTGGCGCCTGGGCCGAGCTGTTTCCTGACGCGCGTCTTTGGGCTTCTCCTGGCGTCCGTGGGCGTTCAAAACTCGTATTCACCGATGATTTGGACGATACCCCGCCCGAAGAATGGTCGCAGGTGATTGACCAGCGTATTGCCCGCGGCAGTCCGGCACTTGAGGAAGCCGTCTTCTTTCACAAACCGTCTTCGACGCTGATACTGGCCGACCTCATCGAGAACTTCGAAAGCGACCGACTGCATGGATGGCTGGCACGCATCATGTACCGGCTCATCGGTGTGGTTGCTCCGAATGGAAAAGCGCCGCGCGACCTGAGAGCGACCTTTGTCGGCAATCATGACAAGCTTGCCCCGGTCGTTGAATGGATGATTGCCAGCGCCCCGCAAAGAATTGTCATCGCACATGGCCAATGGTTCCGGACAAACGGAACTGCGGTATTGCAAAGGGCATTCGACTGGGTGAAGCGGGGCTGAACCCGCTATTCAACCGACAGCCCAAATCCACGCATCAGGCGAACGACATGCGGATCGGGATTTTCGGAAGTGAAGATCGCGAGATCGGGCTCGTCGGGCACCAGCGCATCATCGTGCATCACCGGCATCAGCGACAATGCGCGCCGTGCAATCGCCTCGGATGTATCAATCCAGTCCACTGGCCAGGGCGCTGTCTTGCGCATTCGATTGACGAGAAAGGGATAATGCGTGCAAGCGAGTACGACGATATCGGTATGCCTGCCATCCTTCTCGATGAAGCAGGGCTCGATTTCCGCGCGCACGGCATCCTCATCCACGAAACCCTCGCGCATATAGGTTTCGGCAAGCTGCGCAAGGTTGCGGCTGCCAACCAGGCGAACATGACATTTCGAGGCATAGGAACTGATCAGGTCGCGCGTATATTGGCGCTTCACTGTGCCTGGTGTCGCCAGCACCGAAACCAGCCCGGAGCGGGTGCGCTCTGCCGCCGGCTTGATCGCAGGGACCGTGCCGACAAATACCTGCTGCGGATAGACCTGGCGCAGATGATCGATCGCCAGGGTAGATGCCGTATTGCAGGCTATGATAATCACCGAGGGCTGCCATTCCCCGATCAGCCTGCCAAACAGCGCCGTCATGTGATCGAGCAAAGGTTTTTCTTCCCAATTGCCATAGGGAAACGCCGCATCATCAGCAACATATACAAAGCGATTTGCCGGCATCAGCACCCTCGCCTCGCGCAGCACCGTCAGCCCGCCTATGCCGCTGTCGAATACCAGTACTGTCATGATTTGCGCGCCCACAATCTGGCAAAGCCCGGTGCACCGCGCAATTTCAGGCCCCAACGGCCATCAAACTCGAACAACAGCCGCGTGCGGGCAAATGCGCGCGCGTAGAACCAGCTGAAGGCCGCACCAAAGGCAAAACCGGCGAGGACGTCTGACGGAAAATGCACCCCAAGGGCGGGCCGCGAAATCGCCACCCACACGCCCGCCAGAAGGAAAAACACCCTGGCACGCGGAAACAGCAGCGCCAGCCCCATGGCAAGCGCCCCCGCCGTTGTGGCATGGCCCGAAGGAAAGGAAGCGAATTTGTAGCTGTCATGAAACGGAATGGACTGCCAGACATGACCTACTTCCGTGAATTTCGGCCTTGCCCTGCCGATCAGGTTCTTGAGCAGATTGGCAAGCAGACCGGAAAACGCAACGGTCGTGAAAAGGTAATAGGCATTGAGGACCAGCCTGTGCCACAGAAACCGCCCCTTGCCGCGAAAGCGATTGGCGGTCATCACAGTCGCGCCGACAAGCCCGATGCCCGTGACATAAAGCACCCAGGCCGATTCTCCGAAACGGGTAATGAACTTGAAGACGGGATCAGCCTCGAATCCCGGCTGGCGCAGTTTTTCGAGAACCACCGGATCGACAAAGAAAAACAGGAATACAACTGCACTTGCAAGAACAGCCAAAGCCTCTGCCAGCGTAAGCAGCGACGGGAACACCGGGAAGCGAACATCATTGCGCCGATGGTGGACAAAGGCGAACCACTGCTGGATTCCGCCCCACCAGCCTTGCATTTTCGCAGGCATCGCGGCGGTTGCCTTTTTCGTCCGGGCAACAACAGACGCAATTGCGATCCGTGTTTCCGGCTTTGTCTCGTCATTCATGGCTGGCAGGATTTCCCATTGCTATTGCACGCATGGCGGATATCACGTTTTTGGCCCTTTCGAAATTGCGAAAGCCGACGATACCCTATGAAGCCTCGTCTTCCGCTTCGCCATCGCCTTCCCTGTTCTTGATCCAGCGCCGCTCTAGCGCGGCAACCACGCCATGCAAGGTCCTGACCTCCTGCCCGCTCAGACCGGCATGCGAAAAGATGTTGCGGATCGTCAACTGCATCTTCTCGCGCTTGATCTCGGGAAAGAAATAGCCTGCATCATCGAGTGATTTTTCCAGATGCGCCAGAAAGGTGTTGATCTGGTGGCGGGTCGCCGGCCGGATTTCCATGTCCTGGAAACCGAAGGCTTCCATCTTGCCCGATTTCATCCACTCCCATGCCATCAGCAATGTTGCCTGGGCAATATTGAGCGATGCAAAGGCTGGATTGACCGGAAACGTGACCACGCTGTCGCAAAGCGCGATTTCGTGATTTTCCAGTCCCCAGCGCTCCCGCCCGAAAAGAATGCCCGCTTGCGCGCCCGCGTCATGATGCAGACGAAGGCGGCCTGCTGCCTCTTCCGGGCCGATCACTTCCTTGATCATGTCGCGCGGCCTGGCCGTAGTGGCATAGACATGGTGAAGGTCGGCCATCGCCTCTTCAAGCGTGGCAAAAACCGTGACGGCATCAATCACATGGTCAGCGCGGCTTGCGACGGCCCGGGCCTTCTCGTTTGGCCAGCCGTCACGCGGATTCACCAGGCGCAGATCGGCGAGGCCAAAATTTGCCATGGCGCGCGCAACCATGCCGATATTTTCGCCGAGTTGCGGCTCAACCAGAATGATTGCCGGCCCTTCGGCAAGCATCGGTTTTTCGCGGTCGGTTCCGGCCATGCCGACAATCTCCATCCTGGTGTGCAAGGATTGCGGTTCGATTTTGCGCTTCACTGGCACACCGGCGTTAAAATTGGAATGCCCGTCAGCCGCGACGACCTGCGCTTTCCTTGCACTAGGCTAAATGGCGGATTTGCGTTTCAGCCCGCATTTGCTATGAGAACGCATCCTTTCGAATATGGCGCGACAAGCGCCCTCCAGCCAAGAAAAAGAGGCTAGTCCAATGGCAAAAATCAAGGTCGCAAATCCGGTTGTGGAACTGGACGGAGATGAAATGACCCGGATCATCTGGCATTTCATCAAGGACAAACTGATCCACCCCTATCTGGACCTTGATCTGGAATATTACGATCTGGGAATCGAATACCGCGACAAGACCGATGACCAGGTAACGATCGACGCCGCCAATGCCATTGCCAAACATGGTGTGGGTGTCAAATGTGCCACCATCACACCCGATGAGCAGCGGGTAGAGGAATTCGGCCTCAAGAAAATGTGGAAATCACCCAATGGCACCATCCGCAACATTCTGGGCGGCGTCATCTTCCGCGAACCCATCATCATGAAGAACGTTCCGCGCCTGGTACCCGGCTGGACGCAGCCGATCATTGTCGGCCGTCATGCCTTTGGCGACCAGTACAAGGCAACCGATTTCCGCTTTCCCGGCAAGGGCCGACTGACAATCAAATTCGTTGGCGATGACGGCCAGGAAATCGAGCACGAGGTGTATCAGGCACCGGGCGCTGGCGTTGCGATGGCAATGTACAATCTCGATGATTCGATCCGCGACTTTGCTCGCGCCTCGCTGAATTATGCGCTGTTGCGCGGCGTGCCGTGCTACCTGTCGACCAAGAACACGATCCTCACGTCCTACGACGGCCAGTTCAAGGACCTGTTCCAGG
>JAGRLM010000275.1 GCA_020441795.1 Nitratireductor sp. | reverse complement strand
GCAGGGTAAATACCATTGAAGGCTGCCTCGTAGTCCCTGCCCATATTGGGCGGGCTCAGCATTCCGGCCAGAAGAACCTTGATCCCGCGCTCCTGCAATCGAGTTATGATGGCGTCAAGATTCTGCATGGTGGCATCCGGTGACAAGCCTCGCAATGCGTCATTGGCACCCAGTTCCACAATGACGGCGCTGGCTTCGGGTGGTACCGACCAGTCGAGCCGGGCCAGTCCGCCCGCACTGGTGTCTCCGGAAACACCAGCATTGATGATCTTCACGGCGACATTTGCAGAAAGAAGTGCCTTTTCCAGCTTCTGCGGAAAGGCATCGCTTTCGTCCAGGCCATAGCCTGCGACGAGGCTGTCGCCGAGAACAACCACCACGGATGGAGCGGGTTGTTCCGCTGCGCGAACAGCAGCCGGCAAGGCCGCCAACAGGGCAAGGGTTGTTATTGCCGCCAAGAGGCGAAGCGGCAAAATCTGCCTGATACGGGTCATGATTCCAACAAGCCTGGCTTGGCGCATTACCGATCTTTCACTGGACATTTCATTGCATGCTGGTTTGAAACATATGGCTGCCTGCCCATATGAGGCTCTTCGAGCAGCATGTTTAATCTAGGTTGCCCATGCCTTCTGGACAACTCAATAACCGTTTCAGGCCAAACTTCATGATCACGAATCCGGTAGTCGAACTCAACAAGGTCCATTTGACATTGGGCAGCGGACCTTCCCTCGTCCATGTCCTGGACGGGGTTGACCTCCAGGTTCAGCGCGGCGAGACACTTGCGGTACTGGGGCCATCGGGATCGGGTAAATCGACGCTGCTGATGGTGATTGCGGGGCTTGAGCGCGCTGACAGGGGCGGTGTGCGGGTTGCTGGCAGTGAACTGGGTGGCATGAATGAAGACGACCTTGCATCGTTCAGAGGTCGCCAGGTCGGAATTGTATTCCAGTCCTTTCATCTCATCCCCAACATGACTGCGCTTGAAAATGTTGCCGTTCCGCTCGAACTTGCCGGCGCCAGAGATGCCTTTGACCGCGCAAAAGCGGAACTCGAGGCGGTGGGTCTGGCGGAGCGTGCGAGCCATTTCCCGGGTCAGCTGTCGGGAGGGGAGCAGCAGCGCGTGGCAATCGCACGGGCACTGGCACCACAGCCATCGATACTGGTGGCCGATGAGCCGACCGGCAATCTTGATGGTGAAACCGGAAAGCGGATTGCTGATCTTGTCTTTGCGCAAAGTGCCGAGCGGGGAACGACGCTGCTTCTGGTGACGCATGACACAGCGCTTGCAGCACGCTGCAGCAGGACGGTGCGAATGCGCTCAGGACGTATTGAGCAATTGGCTGAGCAGTCTGGCGGGCAATCTGCCGGGCTGGCTGCCCAATGAATCATCCGATGGTGCGCACGGTATCGACAAATCCGCAGTCGCTTGCGGGATCGCTGGCGCTTGCACTGCGCCTGGCGCTGCGCGAGCTTCGCGGCGGACTTTCGGGCTTTTACATTTTCCTGGGCTGTATCGCTATTGGAGCGGCAGCCATCAGCGGTGTCAACTCGGTCGCGGGCTCGATCGCGGGCGGTATTGCCGAGCAGGGACGCGCGATCCTTGGCGGCGATGCCGCCGTATCGCTGGTGCAGCAGGAGCCGCCGGCTGAAGCACTGGCGCTGCTTGCCGGTTTTGGCGATGTGTCGGTTTCGACGAGCTTGCGAGCCATGGCCCGGCGCGAGGATGGGGCGGAGCAGGTGCTTGCGGAAGTGAAAGCCGCAGACAATTCCTACCCCCTTTACGGAGAGTTGCGGGGAAGTCTGGCATCGCGGCCGGATTCAGGCTCCGATTCCCTGATTGACTGGTCTTCAATTGGTGATGATGCAGTGCTGGTGGATCCGTTGTTGCTGGAGCGGCTCGGATTGAAGATGGGTGACAGCCTGGCGCTGGGCGACAGCAGCTTCACGATTGTGGGCACCATTTCCAATGAGCCGGATCGCATATCGGAAGGAATGATTTTCGGACCACGCATTCTGATGAAACCGGAGGCACTGAAAACAGCGGGGCTGATAAGGCCGGGTTCGCTGTTTCGCGACAACAGGGCTGTGCGGCTGAAGGATGGAAGTGCTGCGGGACTGGCGACTTTCATCGAGAAGGCGCAGGCACTTGCACCCAGTGTCGGTTGGCGCATCCGATCACGCGAGAACGCTGCGCCTTCGCTATCGAGGAGCATTGAACGGTTTTCGCAGTTCCTGACCCTGGTTGGTCTGACGGCATTGATTGTGGGCGGTGTTGGTGTTGCGAATTCGGTTCACGCCTTTCTGGAACGCAAGCGCCCCGTGATCGCCACGCTGAAATCCGTTGGTGCCTCGGGAAGTCTGATCTTCAATATCTATCTGATCCAGATCATGGCCCTGGCGCTGGTAGGCATAGCCGCCGGGCTTGTTCTGGGCGCGATGATGCCGCTGCTCGCCAAATGGGCGCTAGCCGGGCTGCTGCCAGTATCTTCGGCGTCACCGTTTCAACCAGCAGCGATGGCACTGGGAGCAGTCTACGGCTTGCTGACAGCGCTTGTCTTTGCGACATGGCCTTTGGCTGTTGCCCGTGAAACACAGGCAGCGTCGCTGTTCCGCTCATCGGGATTTGCAGTGCGCCGCTTTCCCAGGGCCGTCTATCTGATGTTGATTGCTGTCGGAATTGCAATTATGGCGGCTTTGGCGATCCTGACCGCCTCGAACCAGTTCATAGCCATTGTTTTCCTGCTCGGTGTTGCTGGCGCCTTCGTGCTGTTGCGTGGAGTTGCCTTCGGCGTGCAATGGCTCGCCCGCAGGGCACCAAGGGTCTCCAATACACAATTGCGGCTGGCGCTGGGCAATATCCATCGCCCCGGTTCAGTCACCCCTTCAGTCACGCTGTCGCTCGGATTGGGCCTCTCGCTGATTGTCGCCCTGACGATGATTGATACCAGCCTGCGCCAGCAGGTGAGCGGAAACCTGCCGCAGCGTGCGCCAGACTTCTTTTTCCTCGACATTCGCAACACCGAGATTGACCAGTTTCGGGCACGCATTGCAGAGCTTGCGCCTGGCAGCGAGCTGGATGCGGTTCCCATGATGCGCGGGCGAATCACGAAACTGCGCGGTATCGCGGCTGAAGATTACCCCGTCGAGGAAGGCGGGGCATGGGTGTTGCGTGGTGATCGGGGGATAACCTTTTCCCAATCCATGCCTGACAATGCCACACTGGTTTCAGGAGAATGGTGGCCGAAGGATTATTCCGGTCCGCCCCTGGTTTCCTTTGCTGCGGAAGAAGCTGGCGAACTGGGTCTCAAGGTTGGCGACGAACTGGTCGTCAATGTGCTTGGCCGGCCTGTCACGGCACGGATCGCCAATCTGCGCGGTGTGGAATGGGAAAGCCTGGCCATCAATTTCGTGATGGTATTCTCTCCAAACAGTTTTGCCGGCGCACCTTTCGGTTACCTGGCGACGCTGACGACGCGCGATCATTCCGCTGTCGATGGAAATGCGGCCGCGAAGGGAAACAGAGGAACTGCCGATGACAGCACCATCATGCGCGCGCTTGCCAGGGAGTTTCCTTCTGCTGTCACGGTGCGTGTCCGCGATGTGCTGGAGACCGTCAACTCGCTGGTACGGCAATTGGGGACCGCAATCCGGGCTGCATCGGCGGTGGCGCTGATCTCCTCGATCCTGGTGCTCGCCGGTGCGCTTGCCGCGGGGAACCAGGCGAGAAGCCGGGATGCTGTTATCCTGAAGACCCTTGGTGCAAGGCGCTCGGCGCTTCTTGCTGCTTTTGTCAGTGAGTATGCAATGATCGGTCTGGCGACCGCGATCTTTGCATTGTTTGCCGGTGGAATCGCTGCCTGGTTCGTGGTCACCCAGATCATGGATTTCCGCCTGTCGGTGGAACCGATGGCACCCTTTGTGGTGGTTGCGGTGTCCCTTGCCGTGACCATCGGCGTGGGGTTGCTGGCCACCTGGCGCATTCTTGGCCAGAAGGCGGCTCCGCATTTGCGGGAACTTTGAGGCAATGCGGGTTTAACGATAACAAAGATTCTATCTGTGGTTTGCCGGATTCGGCGTGTTTGCCCTTGTGCACTTGTCTGGCAATACACATATTGGCGGTAGTTCGCAGTCCGTCCGGATTGCGGGAACGGTAATCTGGAGAAAATAAATGGCTGACTATCGCAATAACATGGCGCGCTTCGGCACGACAGCCAGCCGCGCGGGAACAGACATTGACGAGGGCCTTCGCAGCTACATGCTGAAGGTTTACAACTATATGGCATTGGCGCTGGCCGTAACCGGTCTTGCTGCCCTTGGCACCTACACACTTGCAGCAAGCAATCCTGCCTTTGCCCAGCTGATCTATGTCAGCCCGCTGAAATGGGTTGTCATGCTGGCACCGCTCGCAATGGTGTTCTTCCTTTCATTCCGCATCAACTCGATGAGCGTGGGTGCAGCCCAGTTGAGCTTCTGGATCTATTCCGCGCTGGTTGGTCTTTCGCTGTCGTCGATCTTCCTGGTCTTTACCGGAGCGTCGATCACGCAGACCTTCTTCGTGACGGCAGCATCCTTCGGTGCGCTGAGCCTGTACGGTTACACGACCAAGCGTGACCTTTCCGCGATGGGTTCGTTCCTCATCATGGGTCTGTTCGGTCTGATCATTGCGTCGCTGGTCAATCTCTTCCTCCAGTCAAGTGCAATGCAGTTTGCGATCTCGGTCATTGGTGTGCTGATCTTTGCGGGCCTCACCGCCTGGGACACACAGAAGATCAAGAACATGTATGACTATGTTGCGCATGACGAGACGATGCTCGGACGCTCAGCCATCATGGGTGCGTTGTCGCTCTATCTCGACTTCATCAACCTGTTCATGTTCCTGCTTCAGTTCCTCGGCGACCGTCGCTGAGCCAGACGCAGTTCATCAGACCAACAGGTCAGATTTGAACAAGGGCGGCCGGTTGGCCGCCCTTTTCTTTGGTCGCGGCCAGTGGCATGAAGGGAAAACAGACACAATCCCCGGATATCCTTCAGGCAAAAATGCAAACCCGATCCATCACAATTCGCGACGCCAGGCCGGACGACATGGCCGTGGTTACCGCAATTTACAGCAAGAGTGTTGTCGGTGGCGTGGCATCCTACGAGATCGAGCCCCCCGATGTTGCGGAAATGACGTCGAGATATGAGGCAATTGTCGCAAAGCCCTATCCATATCTGATTGCCGAGGTTGACGGTGGGATTGCCGGATATGCCTATGCATCTGCATTCCGGACCCGGCCAGCCTACCGGTTCATGGTTGAAGATTCGATCTATCTTGATCCGCAATTCCAGGGGCGCGGTGTCGGCAAGGCGCTGCTTGCAAACCTCATTCACGAGTGTACCGCGCTCGGATACCGGCAGATGCTTGCCGTTATCGGCGGAGCGCATCCCGCATCAATCGGCCTCCATCAATCGCTTGGCTTTGCCATGGCGGGGCAGATCAGCGCGAGCGGCTTCAAGTTCGGGCGCTGGCTCGACACAGCCATCATGCAATTGCCGCTGGGCGAGGGGGCGCAAACCCTGCCGGTTGAGGCTGCGCCCGATCAGGCCAGCAATCTGACCGGCAATCTGTTGTAGCCACGGAAGCGGGCAAGCCCCATGCGTTCGGGCTTGTCCGTCGGCTGCAGCGAAGGAAAGCGCCTTGCAAGCCGCCCAAGGGCAATGCGGCCCTCATATCGGGCAAGCGTTGCGCCAAGGCAAACGTGAATGCCGGTAATGAAAGCCAGGTGGCGATTGGGATTTCTTCCCAGATCAACCCGGTGAGGGTCGGCAAAAACCGCTTCGTCGCGATTGGCGCTGGCTATTGAAGTGTGAATATAGGTGCCGGCAGGAATCGTCACGCCAGAAAGGACCGTATCCTGGCTGGCAAGCCGATTGCCGATCTGCAACGGGCTTTCGAAGCGCAGTATTTCCTCGACTGCCGGTTCGACAAGTGACGGGTCTTCAACCAGACGACGGTATTCGTCTGGATATTCAAGGAACATGCCGACAGCATTGGCAACGAGACTGGTTGTCGTTTCATGCCCGGCATTGAGCAGGAAGATGCAGTTCTGCACCAGTTCCACCTCGTCAAGCTTGCGCCCGTCCTGCTCTCCGAAAATCAGTGCTTCAAGCACCTCTCCTTGCGCGGCACCATCGGGATTGCGGCGGCGATGGGCAATGATGTCGAGCAGCAATTCGCTGAATTCGCTGACTGCCTTGTTGCCTGCTTCAAGACGCTCGTTGGAGATTACCGGGTCAAGTGCGCCGAGGATCGCTAAAGAAAAGGAGCGCAACTTTGCGCGATGGCTTTCGGGAATACCGAGCATGAAGGAAATGATCTCGGTTGGCAGACGCATGGCAAAAGCAGGTATGAAGTCAACCTCGCCATTCTCGCCCCGCTCAAGTGCTTCCTCCAGCAGGCGGTCGACAATATTGCTGATCAGGGGTTCCATCTCGGCCAGCTTGCGCGGCGTGAAGGCACCCGAAAGCAGTTTCCGAACCACGGTATGGTAGGGCGGATCGTTGAAGATCAGGCTGGTGGTGTGGTGCGTGTAAAGCGGGCCATCGCCGAATTTGTGCCTGAATGCCTCCTTCTTGTCGGAAAGCATGCTGCGATCCTGATAGACCGCGCGTATGTCTGCATGGCGGGTGAGATAGACCGATCCGTCCGGATTGAAATGGATGGGATCATGATCCCGCAAGGCCTGCAGTGTCGGATAGGGGTCCTCGATGAATGCCTTGTCGATTGCGTTCAGGTCGAATTCAAGGGCTGTTTCGCGGTCGGACAGGTTCATTCGGCAAGCGCTCCTGAAACGGGTCTGCAGATCATACGACCCGCAATTTCGGGCGCTTTTCCAGAATTTTGAGAACTGTCGCGAGGTCATGGCCGCGCTTGAGAACCCGGCCATCGGCGCCTGTCACGGACCATGCTCCCTGCTTGCGCGCCAGTTTGGGGTTCTTCTCGATGCTGTAGAGCGGGACTTCTGCGCTGCGTCGGAAAACGGAAAACACCGCGCGCTCCCGCAGCATGTCGATCGCGTAGTCACGCCATTCCCCGGCTGCTACCTTGAACCCGTAAAGCCTCAAGATGAGGTCAAGTTCGCGGCGGTCAAAGGATACGATTTCAGCTTGCTTGCCAGGATGCTGAAGGGCGGAGTGGGGATTGGATTGGGGTGCAGTTTCGGGGGGGTTTGGTCGTCGGCCTGTCTTTTGGTCCAGTTTGACAACATTGTCCTGCGATTGTTCGCTCATGAAACCGGGTGAAACGGCATCATCAGGCTGGATGGACAAATCGCCCGATGAAGGGTTGTTCAATGCGTCATCGTCCATGCCGTCTGCCATTTGGCGAAATGCTCCTGCGGAAATTTCATGCTGTCGGGCTGAAACCAGATCTCCCGTTCCACCATCATGGTGATGCAACCACGCTTTGGCAAGGGTGGGATTTGGCCGGCCGGCTTTCGGCGGCAGGCGATAAGGCAGCGCCTTTCCGGTGGTCGGAACAGGTCAAAATTCCTTGATATTGCCTCAATTCGGACAATTCGGCATCACGATTGGCCGCCAATCTGTCATTGTTGCCTCAGAAGGTCCGGCCCTGTTTTCTCTGGTTCATCAGCCCCCCAGCCCCCAGGGTACCGCAGGCCGGACCACCCTTCTGAGTGTGGTTCAATCCCCGAACTTCAAGGCCGATCGACAGATCGGCCTTTTTCTTTGTTTCAGATTGTCTCTGCTATTGGCGTGGTTTGTCGGCTCAGCTGCCCAGGCCGGTAACGAAGGCGGCTCCGACGATGGGCCCGGGCGTTCCGCCCGGTGCGGATTTCTGCAGAATGAGCGCGCATGAATCAAATCCGCGCCGCGCCATGTCCCTGATCATGAATTCGGTCTGTATCTTGTTGTCCTTGACCATGCCTATCATCTC
>JAGRLM010000274.1 GCA_020441795.1 Nitratireductor sp. | reverse complement strand
CGCCGAAGAAGGGGCGATCCTTGTGAACAGCGTAGAAGCCCTGCGCTTCGCGCAGGCTCATCCAGACGCGACGCGACGCGACGACGCGAAGACCCGCGTCTTCCAGCATCTTGGTGATTGCGCCGGTCAGGTTGCGCTTGGTCGCGTCCGGCTTGATCATGGAAAAGGTACGTTCGATGGCCATTGTATTTCCTCTGGTCCGTTTGTCGTGAAAATCGATACGGCGCTGCAGGATGCCCGCAGCGCCGGTTCGCGGGCGCTATAGCGCGTTTGTGCGAAAAACAAAAGACATGCCCGTCATGCACTTGCTTCGGATACCGAACGCGCAAGGCCGTCATGCAGATCAAGCATGCGGTTGACCCAATCAAGCACCGGTTCGCTGGCGGGGATCATGTGGAGACCCGAGCATACCCTGAGCCACTGAAACGCACCGAAGACGATGTAGTCGGCGAAAGCGGGCTCCTTGCCACCAAGGAAGGGCTGGCTGGCCAGCATTGCCCGAAAAGGCTCCAGCTTTGCAAGCAGTTCAGGAACCGTCGTCTCGCGGCCCGCGACGATTTCCTCCAGCGGCTTGCCATATCTCGTTTCGCGCGAAATGCGGAAATATGCCTGGTCTTTTTGTGACAACATTTCGAGGATATCGAGCAGCGCCCAGTTGCGGATCCACATATGCAATTGGGTGTTGGTCCATGCCTCGACAAATCGGGACAGCGCAACGCCACCCTCGCCATGGAACAGGTGCGAACCACGGTCCGAGAACTTGTCCTTGAGGTAGACGGCAATCGCCATGGAATCCGACACCGTTTCCTTGCAATTGGTGATCGCTGGCAGGGTCTTGAAAACCCCGCCCTCAAGTGCCGGAATTTGCGTGAAACAAACCGGTATGCGTTCGAAATCGAGCGCCTTGTGGGTGAGCGCCATATGCACTTTCCAGCAATGGGGAGAAAACGGCCTGGCGGGATCACTGCCCACGAGATCATAAAACCTGATTGTCACCTGCAACCTCCCTCAAATCGGCTCTTCCTTGTCCGGAGCCACCTTCTATGCGTTGCCCGGCTGAAAGAAAAGCGGCAAGGCCCGGATCCGATAGTGCTGCAACGCAACATTCCGTCATATTCGGCCTTCCCCCCCTTGCCCTTTTCAGCGCGCTGACGCAAAAGGCCGCCATGCTGGCCATTTCCGATCTTACCATCCGCATTGCAGGGCGACTTCTCATCGAAGGCGCGAGCGTGACCGTGCCAACCGGGGCCAAGGCGGGCCTTGTTGGTCGCAACGGCTCGGGCAAGACAACGTTGTACCGCGCGATTACCGGCGAGATGACGCCCGACACCGGCAATGTGACCATTCCGAAAGGCCTGAAGATTGGCCAGGTTGCACAGGAAGCTCCTGGCACCGAGGATAGCCTGATCGATATCGTGCTTTCCGCCGACAAGGAGCGTGCCGAATTGCTGGCGCGTGCCGAAACGGAAATGGACCCGGAGACGATTTCCGATATCCATATGCGGCTTGCCGATATCGACGCCCATTCGGGAGAGGCGCGCGCAGGCTCGATCCTGTCCGGTCTGGGTTTCTCGGCGGAAGAACAATTGCGGCCAGCGTCAAGTTTTTCAGGCGGTTGGCGGATGCGTGTCGCGCTTGCCTCTGTGCTTTTTTCGCGGCCGGACATCCTGCTGCTTGACGAACCGACCAACTATCTCGACCTTGAAGGCACCTTGTGGCTGGAGAATTTCGTTGCGCGTTATCCGGGCACCGTTCTCATCATCAGCCATGACCGCGACCTTCTCAACAAGGCGGTCAATTCGATCCTGCATCTGGAGCACAAGAAGCTAACCTTCTATCGCGGCAATTACGACAATTTCGAGCGCCAGCGTGCCGAAAAGCTGATGCAGCAGGAAAAAGCGCGTGAAAAGCAGGATGCAAAGCGCAAGCATATGCAGGCCTTTGTCGACCGCTTCCGCGCCCAGGCAACCAAGGCGAGACAGGCACAAAGCCGTATCAAGGCACTTGAGCGTATGGCCCCGATTGCTGCCTTTTCCGAGGAGCGCTCTGCACCCATCCGGTTTCCCGAGCCGGAGAAGAAACTCGCCTCGCCCATCATCCGGCTGGAGGGTGTGGAAGCAGGCTATTCGCCGGACAGCCCGATCCTGCGCCGCCTTGACCTGCGGATCGACCAGGACGACCGTATCGGATTGCTCGGTTCCAACGGCAATGGCAAGTCGACCTTTGCCAAGCTGATCGCCAACAGGCTGGAGTTCATTTCCGGCGAGACGGTGAAGGCCCAGCAGTTGAAGGTTGCCATGTTTGCGCAGCATCAGCTGGATGACCTTCGACCGGATGAAACGCCGGTTGATCATGTGCGCCAGTTGATGCTCGGTGCAGCCGAATCGAAAGTTCGCGCCCGCGTGGCCCAAATGGGTCTCGACACGGCCCGCATGGATACCAAGGCAAAAGATTTATCAGGTGGGGAAAAGGCGCGCCTGCTCCTGGGCCTTATCTCGTTTGACGGCCCGAACCTGCTGATCCTCGACGAAC